>JANMZN010000461.1:0-13821 GCA_031383285.1 Segetibacter sp. | reverse complement strand
GATACTGCTGGTATTCGTCGCAAAACCAAAGTTAACGAAGACCTTGAATTTTATTCTGTCATTCGAGCTATCAAAGCTATGGATGAGGCTGATGTATGCTTGTTGTTATTAGATGCTTCCAAAGGCATTACTGCTCAGGATTTGAATATTTTTAGCCTGGCAGTGAAAAAAGGCAAAGGAATTGTTGTGCTTGTAAACAAATGGGACTTAATAGAAAAGGAAACAAATACGGCCCGTGATTACGAGAAACAACTAAAAGATAAACTAGCTCCATTTACTGATGTGCCGATCATCTTTATTTCTGTACTTGAGAAGACACGTATTATGAAAGCAATGGAGGTTGGTTTGGATGTATATGAAAATAAAACAAGGAAAGTTTCTACTTCTAACTTGAATGATGTTATGTTGAAGGCTGTAGAGGCTTATCATGCACCGGTAGTTCGTGGAAATCAGGTCAAAATTAAATACATAACGCAACTACCAACCCAGGTACCATCATTTGCATTTTTTACAAATTATCCTGACGATATTAAAACACCTTATAGGAATTACCTCGAAAATCAATTGAGAGAGCATTTTAAATTTACGGGTGTACCCATTAGGATATTCTTCAGGAAAAAGTAAAGTATTGAAATGGTCTAGCGAATTTCATCGTTGACCTGAAAAAATATAAAGAAAAGGGCGGCAATTTTGCCGCCCTTTTGCTTTTATGACTATAACCTTCAAAACGTTTGAATTACTAAATATCTATAGCTTCTCCATAAGCAACCGCAGTTGCTTCTTTTAGTGCCTCACTCATAGTAGGATGGGGGTGGATGGCATTTAATATTTCATGAGCTGTTGTTTCCAGCTTGCGGGCAACTGAAACTTCGGCAATCATTTCTGTAACATTGGTTCCAATCATGTGGGCGCCAAGAAACTCTCCATACTTTGCATCGAAGATTACTTTTACAAATCCGTCAGTAGTACCTGCTGCACTCGCTTTACCACTTGCCATAAAGGGAAACTTACCAACTTTAATTTCGTAGCCTGCATCTTTTGCTGCCTTTTCAGTATATCCAATGCTTGCAATTTCAGGAGTACAATAAGTACATCCCGGAATGTTATTGTAATCAATTCCTTCTGGTAAATGATGGTGTTTCTTTTCTAAGTAAGCCATATGTTCAGCAGCATTTACACCCTCTTTACCTGCTACGTGAGCCAATGCCTGACCGGGAGTGCAATCACCAATTGCATAAACACCATCAACATTCGTTTTACCGAATTTATCAACCAATATTTTTCCTTTTTCAGTTTTTATACCAAGTGATTCCAAACCAATATTCTCAATATTTGCTGCAATTCCTACTGCACTTAAAACAATATCAGCTTCCAAAACCACTTCGCCGCTTTGGGTTTTTACTTTGGCTTTTACACCATTATCAGTAATATCTACTGATTCTACAGTTGAACTTGTCATTACTGTAATTCCTTGCTTTCTATATTGTTTTTCCAATTCTTTAGATACATCTTCATCTTCTACCGGAACAATGCGTGGTAAAAACTCAACAATCGTAACTTTTGTGCCCATGCTATTGTAGAAATAAGCAAACTCTACACCTATTGCTCCACTACCAACTACTATCATACTCTTTGGCTGCTGAGGCAAAACCATTGCTTCACGATAGCCAATTACTTTCTTCCCATCTATAGGAAGGTTAGGCAATTGCCGGCCACGACTTCCGGTGGCGATTACTATGTATTTGGCTTCAACTATTTGTTTGGTATTATCGGCTGCGGTAACTTCTATTTTTCCTTTTGATTGAATTTTTCCATATCCCATAATCACGTCAATCTTGTTCTTCTTCATCAAGAACTGTACACCTTTACTCATTTTGTCTGCAACACCTCTACTGCGCTTGATAACAGCATCAAAATCATGTTGAACACCAGAAACTGTAATGCCATATGAGGAAGCATGCTTTGCATATTCATACACCTGAGCACTTTTCAATAGCGCTTTTGTTGGAATACATCCCCAATTGAGGCACACCCCACCAAGACTTTCTTTTTCTATAATAGCTACTTTAAAACCTAATTGAGATGCACGGATAGCAGCCGGATATCCACCCGGACCACTTCCTAATACGATAACGTCGTAAGCCATAGTTTCTAATTGATTGAGGTGCAAAAATAGGGGATTAGCGTTATGAAGTAAAAGGATGGATGTTTTTTGTTGATTACAAGTTGGAGCATGCTACATTTGACTATCAACATTCAGCTAAATAGGCATGAAAACAACAAGCTTTTTGTACATATTTATTGCAAATAGTCGCTTGAAGACTTTGTCTTTAATACTCCATTTTCCTCAAAGACGGAGCTTTAAACCAAGTAGCTGTTACCACCATCAAAGTCATTGCTCCACCAAAAATAACAGATGGAACAACACCCATTAACCTTGCAGCAAGACCACTTTCAAATTGGCCCAATTCATTGCTGCTATTTATAAACATGAGGTTTACGCTCATTACCCTGCCACGCATTTCGGCGGGTGTTTTCATTTGAACAATCGTTCCTCTGATCACTACGCTAATAGCATCAAGTAATCCACTGAGTAAAAGGGCAGCAAAAGAAAGCCAGAATACTCTAGAAATGGCAAATAGCATAATGCACAATCCAAATCCAGCTACAACAAAGAATAGAATTTTTCCTTGTTGCTTCTTTAATGGAAACATTGCCAATGCAATGACCATTGCAATAGCGCCAATATCTGTTGCTGCATTTAACCAACCAAAACCAATTGGTCCTACATTAAGGATGTCTTTAGCAAAAACAGGTACCATCGCAACGGCCCCTCCAAATAAAACCGCAAATAAATCAAGCGACAATGCACCCAACACTTCTTTCGTTTTAAAAACGAAATTCAATCCTTCTTTTACACTTTCCCAGGTTTTTTTTCCTTCTGTAGTTGCTGCTGCAGGCTTTTTTGAAAGTTTACTAAGCATAAATATTGCAACAAAGAGCAAAAGTACCACAACGAACATTGTACCTGAATTTTTAAACATTGCAATTGAAAAACCTGCCAATGCATGTCCAATAACGGATGCCGTTAGAAAAGTTGCTTGGTTCCAAGTTATAGCATTTGGTAAAACTTCTTGGGGAATCAATTGACCTAGTATAGCACCAAAAACAGGGCCGGTAAACGCCCTGATTATTCCAGAAATAAATATTACGGTATAAATTCCACCAATTACTAAGTGCTTGCTGTTGTTGGCTGCAAACCAATTGGTTGAAATGCACAACAATACAATTCCACAAAGGGTATAAGCAAAAATTCCCTTTAACAGCAATTTCCTTTTTTCGCTAATGTCAATAATGTGTCCTGCGTACAAAGCAAGGGATAATGCAGGGACTACCTCTGCCAATCCAATCATTCCTATAGCAAAAGGATCGTGAGTTAGCTCATATAACCACCAACCACACAATGTTCCCAACATTCGCAATGCCATTACAAAGCTAAACCTGCCAATAAGCATATAGCGATATTCAGGAATCCTGACTGCTGCTAGTGGATGGTTTCTTGTAGTAAAATTGTTCAAATGTTATTTTATTTGTTCTTCAAGGATAGCGACCTAAATTATATATAAATCACGAATTAAAGCTTGTAAGTAATTAATAAGCATTATTTTATGGCAATGTAAAATAATGCTGACCATCTTCATAATCTTTATCAAGCGCATGTAAAACTACGTCCAAATGCTTAGGGTTTCCTAAGAAATCTGCATTAGAAGCATCAATAAAAATTGTTTTAAGATTGTGTTGTTTGATGTAGCTGGTATATGTTTCCTGGATGTTAAACAAGTATTCATCAGGGATTGACTGTTCATAATCCCTTTGGCGTTTTTTAATATTTTCCTGCAATTTCTTTACAGGCGCATGCAGGTAAATCAATATTTCGGGATGAACGAGTTGTTGGTGAATGATATCAAATAGTTTCTGATATAATTTAAATTCTTCAGGCGGTAAATTTACCTTAGCAAACAATAAGCATTTTGTAAACAAATAATCGCTCACAGTTACTGTCTGAAAAAGGTCATGGGTATGAATCAGTTCTTTTAATTGTTTGTACCGCTCAGCCATAAAAAACAACTCCAATGGGAAAGCAAATTGATCAGGATTTTCATAGAACTTAGGTAAAAATGGATTGTCTGCAAACTCTTCCAATACCAAGCGGGCATCCAATTTTTTGGACAGCAAATTAGCCAATGTAGTTTTACCTGCACCAATGTTTCCTTCTATTGTTATAAAACTGTATTGCATAAGAAACTACCTCAGAAAGCTCCAAACCTACATGAAAAACAGTGAAAGGAGTATAAAACAAACACAGATATTATTAACAAAAGGTGCATTTCGTTTATTGGAATAATCAAAGCATGCAGTGCAGGATCAATTAATGAAAGGTTTCAATAGAATAGATAGAATACCAAGTTGGAATACAGCCATTCCTTTTTCAAACAAGGAACCCCGGTTAAAGTTCAAGTAATTTTAGTTGATCAATACTTTTTTAATGCAAAATCGAAAACAATGTTTAATGTGAAGTCATTATCAACTTTTCCTGTAATTATAGTAAAGCCAATCTTAGCTTTAGCTCCTTCTGCAGATAATCCAAATCCAAAAAGAACAGCGCCAAAAGTTGCGGTAGTAAAGGTATAAATCTTAAGATTGGTATAACCCAAACTACCCACTTAACATTGTAGCAAATTTGCAAAGCACACAAAACCCACCGTACAAAATCCAACCTTGCAAAAGATCTGCAATTGCCGACACACGGCAAACATTTCAATAATTTGACTGCTGACCATTATATGTTACATTTGCAAAGATGAAAATTTTTACACTCATATTTAGTTTCTATTTATTGGGACTGTCTTGTTTGCCATGTGGCGACAAGGAAGAGTGTACAATTAAAGCGGATACTACCATTTCAGCACCCATCAATCACAACAAACACAGCCAAGACACAGAGCATTGTACTCCATTTTGTACTTGTTCATGTTGTGCAGCATCAGTTGCCTTTCAAACAATGGCCTCATACAAAATCCAAAAAAGAATTTTTCCTACTACAAAACATCCATTGTATAACATTTCGTACAATTCCCAAGTTTCCTTTTCTATTTGGCAACCGCCTAAATTAAGTTAAGCAATAATAAAAAGTTTGGGGGCTCCGCCCCCAAAGCATAATGTGGGGTTACGCCCCACCTATGCCGTTCATTATTTCGTTAACTTAATTTATCATTCAATGCTCAATAAAATCATTCAATTCAGTATTAAAAACAAGCTCATCATTGGTGTAATGACGCTGGCACTAATTATTTGGGGGGTATGGAGTGCCTCAAAATTACCCGTTGATGCCCTGCCCGATGTAACCAATAACCAGGTGCAAGTTATTACCCGTGCCCCAACGCTGGCAGCCCAGGAAGTCGAACAGTTTATCACGTACCCAGTGGAAAGAGCGCTTTCTAATGTACAGGGCATCGAGGAAATGCGTTCCTTTTCCCGCTTTGGTTTAAGTGTAATAACTGTAGTATTTAAAGAAGATATAGATATTTATTTTGCCCGCCAACTGATAGCAGAAAAGCTGAAAGCTGCGGTGGAAGAAATTCCCAAAGGAATGGGCAATCCGGAAATGGGACCAGTTACAACAGGGCTTGGCGAAATTTACCAGTATGTTATACATCCCAAAAAAGGAAGCGAAGCAAAATATTCTGCCATGGAGTTACGTACCATGCAGGATTGGATTGTTGGCCGCCAGTTAACCGGTATTGCCGGTGTGGCTGAAGTTTCAGGCTTTGGCGGCATCAGTAAACAGTATGAAGTGGCCATAAGCCCGGACAGGCTGAAAGCTATGAATGTAACTATACCGGAAGTATTTGTTGCGCTTCAAAAAAATAATGAGAATACGGGTGGTGCTTATATTGACAGGAAACCCAATGCCTATTTTATCAGGGGCGTGGGTCTTGTGAAAACTTTTGCTGATATTGAAAATATCGTTGTAAAAAAACAAAGTGGTGTACCGGTATTGATAAAAGATGTGGCTACCGTACAGTTTGGTTCGCCGCCACGTTACGGGGCCATGACGTATAATGGAGAGAAAGAAGTGGTAGGTGGTATAGTAATGATGATGAAAGGTGCCAACAGTGCATCTGTAGTAAAACTGGTAAAAGAAAGAATGGTAACTGTACAAAAATCGTTACCGGAAGATGTAGAGATAGAAGCATTTTTAGACCGTACCAATTTAATTGACCGTGCCATCAACACCGTAAAAACAAATTTGATAGAAGGTGCAATGATCGTGATATTAGTATTGGTTTTATTCCTGGGTAACTGGCGTGCCGGTTTAATTGTGGCTTCTGCCATTCCTTTATCATTATTATTTGCACTGGCTTTAATGAATTTGTTTGGCGTAAGCGCCAACCTCATGAGTTTGGGTGCAATAGATTTTGGTTTAATTGTAGATGGTGCTGTAATTATTGTGGAAGCCACATTGCATTACTTAGGCAGCCAAAAATTAGCAGGTAGATTAACCCAAAACCAGATGGATCATTCGGTAGAAGGCAGCGCAAAAAAAATGATGAGTTCTGCAGCTTTCGGGCAAATTATCATACTAATTGTTTATCTCCCTATTTTATCATTACAAGGTGTAGAAGGAAAAATGTTTCGCCCAATGGCAGAAACAGTAGCCTTTGCAATTTTGGGTGCCTTGCTGCTTTCGCTCACTTATATACCCATGATGAGTGCGCTTTTCCTTTCAAAAAACACCAAACACAAAAAGAATTTTTCTGATAAAATGATGGACTTCTTTCAGCGTGGCTATGCCCCGCTTTTAAGAGGAGCCCTCAAAATAAAATATGCCATAGTTGCAGTTGCAGTTGGGTTATTGGCTATCTCTCTTTTTATTTTCAAAAATATGGGTGGAGAGTTTATACCTACATTGGAAGAAGGAGATTATGCCATTGAGTTTGTATTGCCACAGGGGTCTTCCTTATCACAAACAACCGAAACGGTGATGATGGCAGAACGGATGCTGATGAAATTTCAGGAAGTAAAAATGGTAATTGGAAAAACCGGAGCCGGTGATGTTGCCACAGACCCTATGCCACCCGAAGCCACAGATTTAATGGTGATACTTAAAGATAAAAAAGAATGGAAATCAAAACTTGGCTTTTATGAATTGTCTGATAAGATGAGAGATCAACTATCTACAATACCCGGTGTAATAGCCGAGCCTAGCCAGCCCATTCAAATGCGTTTTAACGAATTAATGACGGGCATACGCCAGGATGTGGCCATTAAAATATTTGGCGAAAATTTAGACAGCCTGGTTACTTATGCCAATAAAGTTGCAAAAGTAATAGGCTCAATAGATGGTATTACACAACCACAGGTAGAAAGAGTTGATGGACTGCCGCAAATTACCATTGAGTACGACCGGGCAAAACTGGCAGGCTATGGTTTAAATATCGAAGACATAAACCACGTTATCAGTACTGCTTTTGCAGGCGAAGAAGCAGGCGTTGTATTTGAGAATGAAAGAAAGTTTGATATGGTACTGCGTTTGGATAGTTCACATCGCACCAACCTGGATGATGTAAGCGACCTATTTGTGCCGCTGAGCGATGGTAATCAAATTCCCTTATCCCAGGTAGCCACCGTATCTTTTAAAAGTGGCCCGGCACAAATAAGCCGTGAGAGTGGTAAGCGTAGAATTTATGTAAGCTTTAATGTAAGTGGCCGTGATGTGGCAAGTGTTGTAAAAGAAGCACAGCAAAAATTAGATACAAAAGTAAAACTGCCTGCAGGTTATTATTATACTTATGGCGGTACGTTTGAAAACCTGCAAAAAGCATCTGCCCGGTTAATGATTGTAGTGCCATTGGCTTTAGCACTTATTTTCTTTATGCTCTATTTTACGTTTAGCTCTATCAAAAACGCTTCGCTCATTTTTACGGCTATACCCATGAGTGCTATAGGTGGGGTGTTTGCATTGTTGATAAGAGGAATGCCTTTCAGTATTTCTGCAGGCGTTGGTTTTATAGCCCTGTTTGGTGTGGCGGTTTTAAATGGCATTGTATTGATAAGTACTTTTAATCAGTTGGAAAAAGAAGGTATGAAAGATATTATGCAAAGAGTTAGTGAGGGAACAAGAATAAGGTTGCGCCCTGTTTTAATGACAGCTTCTGTTGCAGCTTTAGGTTTTATCCCCATGGCTTTTTCAAGTGGTGCAGGCGCAGAGGTACAAAAGCCTTTGGCAACTGTAGTAATTGGTGGATTAATAACCGCCACATTATTAACACTGGTGGTGCTGCCGTGTTTGTACATCATATTTTCTAAAAAAAATAAAGTGAAAGTGAAACCTGTGGCAACAATTATAGCTTCTATCATTTTGATCACATCATCAACCAGCCTGTTTGCACAGGAAACGCCGGTTAAACGATTGCCTGCTAGCGAAGTGATAACCATGGCTAAAAATAACCTGCAATATGGTATAAACAGCCAGCAAATAGTTAAAGGAAAAGCCCAGGTAAAAACAGCAAACCTGTTTCCCAAAACAGGAGTGTTTGCAGAGAATGAAGACTATAGGCCAAGCGACAGTAAGGGCATATTAAAAGTAGGTATATCACAAAGTATTGCATGGCCCGGTTTGTACAAGGCACAGAAAAATTTGTACGGCGAGCAATTGAAATACTACGAGGTTAATATCGCTTCAATTGATGTGGATATTAAAAGAGATGTACGTACAATCTATTACCAGCTTTGGTATTTGCAGGATAAGCAGCAATTGTATCATCGCCTGGATAGTATTTATAAATCGCTGAGCAATGCCGCCGTGCTGAAAGTGAAAACTGGTGACAGCCCCGGTTTAGACAGTATTGCTGCCAATGTGCGGATGATGGAATTACAGGCATTGTTGCAACAGATAAGTAATGATGTGCAAATTCAGCAGCGTTCATTAATGCAGTTACTTAACTCGCAGGATTTGATTTTACCCGTGATGCTGCCTTTGGAAAAACTATTAATGCCAGGTTCGGCAAATGATAGTCTCCATCCTGTGCTGGCTTTGCAATCGCAAAATATTAAAATTGCAAATGCAGGAATAAGTGTAATAAAAAATGAAAATAAACCTGAGTTTTCAGGCCGCTTTTTTACACAAAATTTGTGGGGGGCAAAAGATCCATTCACCGGTTTTTCTGTAACAGCAGCGTTCTCTTTGTTTGGTGCAAAAGCTTATCGCAGCAAGGTAAAAGTTGCCGAGGCAGAAATAGCTGTACAGCAAAAACAATTTGATTATGGTAAGCAGGTTTTAAGTACGCAGCAACTGCTAAAGCAGCAGGAGATAGAAAGAAATAGGAGCATGCTTGCCTTTTATGAAACTGCCGGGTTAAGGCAGGCCAATGAGATCATCAAAGCATCTTCATTGGCTTACCGTGCAGGCGAAATTAGTTTTGCCGATCTGTCGCAGTTTCTTACCCAGGCCATTGAAATTCAAAAAAATTACCTGGAGAACCTCAATGTGTATAATCAATCCGTTATTCAGTACAATTATTACATCAATCAATAAAAAATAAAAAGATGACAAAGTTTTTAGTTACAATAATGCTTTTTACCAGTCTTGTTTTAGTTACTTCCTGCGGGAACAAAACTGCCGAAACAGAGAAAACCGCCGAAGCTAAACCAGAAGAAGAAGGAGCTGATGAACACGCTAACCCCAATACCGCTACACTTACCGATGCACAGATAAAAAGTATCGGTGTAGAATTAGGTGTAATAGAAGAAAAGCAATTAACATCAGCAGTTAAAGCAAACGGGGTGCTTAAAGTTCCCAATCAAAATAAAGCCAGTGTAAATTCAATTTATAGTGGTGTTATAAAATCCTTGCTGGTGCAGCCGGGTAGCCATGTGTCAAGGGGGCAAACAATTGCCACGGTTGCCAATCCCGAATTTATACAGGCACAAAGCCAATACTTAAGTGTTAATGGAAAAATTGCCTTTGCCGAACTGGAAGTAAAAAGACAAAAGGAATTAAACGAAGGCAATGCCGGAGCTTTAAAAAATCTGCAATCGGCCGAAACAGAATTAAGAAGCCTGCGAACACTCCGGTCAACACTTGCGCAGCAGATACAGTTAATGGGTATTAATCCGGCAAGGCTTTCCAATGGTAAATTGGTTTCGGTACTTGCAGTAACAAGCCCTATCAGCGGTGTGGTAAGCAGCGTACTCGTGAAAATGGGTAGTTATATAGATGTTACCACAGCAGTTGCCGAAATAGTTGACAACAGCCAGTTGCACCTTGATCTGTTTGTTTATGAAAAAGATTTATCCAAATTAAAAAATAACCAAACCATCCATTTTACAGTTACCAATAACCCCGGTAAAGAATACGATGCACAGATATTTTCTTTAGGCTCCTCTTTTGAGGGAGAAAGTAAAGCGGTATCCATTCATGCAAAAGTGCAGGGCAATAGAACCGGCTTAATTGATGGCATGAATGTTACGGCCATAATAAGCCTGGAACAAAATACCGTGTCTGCTGTACCAAATGAAGCAATTGTAACAGTAGATGGGCAGGATTATATTTTTGTGTTTACAGAAAAACATGCAGAGGCCGAACATCCGAATTATGGAAAAGACAGTTTGCAACAAAGCTCTAAAGACACACTGAAACATAAAGATGGAGAAAAAACAGAAGCAGAAAATGGAAAAACCTTTGAACGTATCCCTGTTGCAAAAGGCACAACAGATGTAGGTTATACCGAAATTACCTTACTGCGTGAAATACCCAAGGGTGCAAAGATTGTAACCAAGGGCGCATTTTTTGTGTCGGCTAAGATGACCAATTTTGAAGAGGAGTAAAAAAAATCAATATTAATTTATGATGGGATAGCATATAATAAATAAAATACAATGGACAACAAAAAACAACATTGGGAAAATGTTTTTACAACCAAAGCACCCAACGAAGTAAGTTGGTTTCAAGAGTATCCAAAAACTTCTATGGAGTTTTTGGAACTTTTTAAATTGCCACTAACCGCCAAAATCATTGACATTGGCGGCGGCGATAGTAATTTGGTAGATGCACTTTTAGATAAAGGCTATCAAAATATTTGGGTATTAGATATTTCAGCAGCAGCATTACAAAGGGCAAAAAATCGCTTAGGCGAAAAAGCAAGTTTGGTGCATTGGGTTGTTACCGATGTTACAGAATTTGAACCACCAGTACAGTTTGATTTTTGGCACGACAGGGCTGCCTTTCATTTTCTTACCAGCACAGAAGCGATCAACAAATATGTGGCTATTGCAGAACAAGCCATAAGCAACAAAGGCTATTTAGTATTAGGTACGTTTTCAGAAAATGGACCCGAAAAATGTAGCGGCTTACAAATTCAGCAATACAACGAAGCCTCTATGAGTGTAAGATTTGAAATTGCATTTGACCGTATAAAATGTATTACCGAAAATCATGTAACACCATTTAACACAGTGCAGAATTTTCTTTTTTGCAGTTTTCAAAAAAAATGAACACAATGAAACTATACACCACAATGCCAAAAGCATTGAAACCATATTATCAAGATGAAATAATAAAAGCTCAATTAGAATTGTCAAAAAATAATTTACAGCAAAGTTGGTATCATTACGAAAGAGCACACATTTTAGGGCAGCGTTATCCTTTGCAACATTCTTTTGTGCATTGGCAAATGCTAAAATTTGGTATCAAAATAAAAAACACTAAAGAAGTGTTTGGGCAAATTACAAGATTGGTGTTTGGTGGTGTAAAGTCTTTTGTTGGAACTGTACCAGTTGGCAATACAGGAGGTGCAAATGTGCCGCCATTAAAGCCAATGGAAATACCACAAGATTTACAAGCAATAATTAATAAAAATAAATAGCAATGGCACATCAACATACATACACCAAAGATGTCAAACACCTTTCTTACTAGAACCGCAAGAAAAATATATAACTATGAAATTAAAAAATAACATAGATAAATTAGGAACAATAGGGCTTTTTCTCACAGCAATATTTTCACCTTGCTGTTTTCCCATTTTTGCATTCATAGCGTCAGCAGTAGGCTTAGGTAGTTTTGAACTATTTGGCGGATGGACAATGTGGGTTTTTCAGGCAATGATAATAATATCCATTGTTGGGTTCTATATTTCTTATCGTAAGCATCAATGTATGTATCCATTATTAATTGCAATACCGAGTGCAGTATCAATTTTTTATGGTTATCATTTCAATACTAGCGACTATTATACCTACTTTATTTATGCAGGAATGTTGGGTCTTTTGATAGCTACAATAGTAAATTATTATCGTAACAAACTAAACAACGCTTGTGGTAGCTGCACACCTGAGAATGAAAAAAATATAGAATTAACATCCACAATTACTTGCCCAAATTGCGGACATAAAAAAGAAGAAACAATGCCAACCAATGCTTGTCAATTTTTTTACGAATGTGAAAATTGCAAAGCAAGGCTAAAACCAAAGGAAGGTGATTGTTGCGTTTTTTGCAGTTATGGTTCTGTAAAATGTCCACCCATACAAGCAGGGAATAATTGTTGTTAAAAATTAAAATCTGAAAATAAAATTATGGCACATCAACACAAATACGACAAAAACGGAAAGCAACTTTGTTGCACACAACAGGAAAAAATTTACAACAATGCAGGTGCATCAGCATTGTTAAAAGAAGGGCATTCTGAAAATGACGGTCACGACCACGACCATGAAGAAGGCGATGGACACGACCACGAAGGCAGCAACCAAACAACGCTGCAAATGTTTACCCCACCTATAATTAGTTTGGCTCTTTTACTTGTTGCCATTGCGTTTGATTATTATGTAAAGCCCGATTGGTTAACAGGTTGGGTACGCATTGTATGGTATGCATTTGCTTACATACCAGTTGGTTTTCCAGTTATAAAAGAAGCCTTTCAAAGTATTCGCAAAGGCGAAATATTTTCAGAATTTTTATTAATGACCATTGCCACCGTTGGGGCATTTGCCATTCGCGAATATCCAGAAGGTGTGGCAGTAATGTTGTTCTATGCCGTTGGCGAAGTGTTTCAAACATTAGCAGTAAAAAGAGCAAAGGCAAACATAAAAACCTTGCTCGACCAGCGACCTGATGAAGTAACTATTTTAGAAAACAACCAACCCAAAACCATCAAAGCCGTAGCCGCAAATATTGGCGATATTATACAATTAAAGTCAGGCGAAAAGTTAGGTTTAGATGGAGAGTTAATTTCCGAAACAGCATCTTTCAACACTGCAGCACTCACAGGCGAAAGCAAGCCCGACACCAAAGCAAAAGGCGAAACCGTATTGGCAGGAATGATAAATTTAAACACCGTTGCACAAGTAAAAGTTACCACCGCTTACACCGATAGTAAGTTGAGCAAAATTTTAGAGTTAGTACAAAATGCTACTGCACAAAAAGCACCAACAGAATTATTCATTCGCAAGTTTGCAAAAATTTATACGCCTATTGTGGTGGCTTTAGCAATACTTATTTGTATAGTACCAATGTTATTTGTAAATGATTATGTGTTTAGAGATTGGTTGTACAGGGCATTGGTTTTTTTAGTTATCAGTTGCCCTTGTGCATTGGTTATTTCAATTCCTTTAGGCTATTTTGGCGGCATAGGTGCAGCCAGTAAAAACGGAATATTATTTAAAGGCAGCAATTTTTTAGACATCATTGCAAACATTCAAAATGTGGTGATGGATAAAACAGGCACAATGACAGAAGGGGTTTTCAAAGTACAGGAAGTA
>JANMZN010000395.1:0-2223 GCA_031383285.1 Segetibacter sp. | reverse complement strand
ACAAGCTGTTAGAGTTGTATAAAAATGGCAAACGTAATACTAAAACAAACAACCTGTTCTCGTTCTTTCTTGAAAAATCAATCGAGTGCGCTGACACTGTTGCTCTGATTGTCCCTAAGAGTTTACTTTCCGCACCAGAATTTAATGTTACCCGTGAAGTACTGTCTCAATTTGCAATTAAAAAAATTACAGATTACGGGGAGAAAGCTTTCAGAGGTGTAAAAATTGAAACAATAAGTTTGATTGTTAATACAAAACAAAAGGGCGAAGACAACTTAATCTTGGTTGAGTCTTATATTAAAAATGAACTTGGTTTCAAAGAACAAAATTATATTTGTTCAAATGAATTTCCGTATTGGTTAGTTTATCGGGATATGTTTTTTGATTCTGTTGCGGCAAAGTTAACATTTAACATTTTCACAACATATAGAGACAGACAGATTACAAAAAAAATTACAAAATTATCCGGACGGACTCGTGTTTTAAAGTCTCGGAATATAGGAAGTAATATGGTTGTGAATATTCCAGAGTACGATTCTTATGTTGATGAATTTGAGAATTTAGCGATTGCAAAGTATATCAATAATAAATTTGCTGTACTTATCCCTAATCTTACCTATAACCCACGTGCCTGCTTTTTGCCTGAAGATACCATTG
The DNA here is from genome assembly GCA_031383285.1 of Segetibacter sp. GTDB lineage: Bacteria > Bacteroidota > Bacteroidia > Chitinophagales > Chitinophagaceae > Segetibacter. Next base: position 1,566 of record JANMZN010000395.1, on the reverse strand, counting down.
TTGATGGTTCTGTCGCTATTCTGATTCCAAAAGATGAATTCAAAATAACAGCAAAAGACCTTGCTTACTACAATACTTCTGAATTCACTGACTTTTATAAAGTCGCTAGAAATTTCGGTACCAGATCACTAAATATTGATAATAATTCAGTGTTTTTCTTTGGTTTGAAGTTTCAAGAGGTGTAGAATTTTTTAACGGCAAGCCGGATTTCATCAAATGTTGATTCATACGAGATACCTATCCCAAGTCCAGCATTTATAACTCCAATAAATGATTCTTTCGAATAATCAAATTCTCCTTTGTTTATTGATTGTTCAATACTGTGTGATTTTTCAAGTAGACAGAGTTGTTGGTATTCCCTGTCTATAACACTGGTTTTGTTGCTAGGATGAGCTTTGGTGTTGTGTTGCGTAGGGGTGAGGCGTATTAGGTTTTCGAGACGGTCAGCTAACTGTGGAAATTCATTATCAGGGAAAATATGATGTATCTGGGTAGCTTCGCCATTTGCCCACTGGTCATTAACTTCGCTGTTGGGATGTAATTGCTTAATTCGCTTTTTCGCTTCAGCGATTCTGTGCTCAGGTTTTTGACGTTGTATGCTTGAATTCGATTGTTCTTGCAGTTCTGTTCTAGAAACAGTTTTTGATTTTTTTCTATCTCGGAAATTTATGCGGTTATAAACAAGATCACTTGTCAAAAAGGGGTATTTACTCATTCTTCCACTGATCGTGCCAGGGACTCTGTGTTCAGAAGCGAGTATATTTATAACCTTAGGAAAAATTCTTCGTGGCTCAAAATCACCTTTTATATCTGTATATGTCCGAGTAAATGTTTGGTACTTTTCTTTCAGTTCCTCAAAGTCACTTTGGGTAAGTTTACCGCTAATATATAAGTCTCGATAATTTTCAAAATAACTATAGAATCCACTATTTTGTAAAACTTTAGTAACATATGCAACAAGAAAAGCGTAGGCATTTTGTGTACGTGTAGCGATGTATTCAAGCAATTCAGGTTCCTTTACTATAAACAGTACGGCACTTCCCTTCTTACCTTGCGCTTCAATAATTTGGGCGAATCTCAATGTTTGGATAATCTGTGCAGACCATTTATCGTATTCGCTTGCGGTGCGTGTGTCTGTTGGGCTTGGTTTATTAAAGTTATAAGAAACATTTTTAACAAAAAAGTCAGATTTCTCAATATCCTTAGATGTAAATGTGCCGGTAGCACTTGTTGCTAAGTAGTGGCTAATAGATTCAGCTACAAATGCTAATACATCAGGGGTAATTTTCTGATCCATGAAACGTGAAAAGCCAGCATTTTTCTTCCGTATATCAAGGTCTTTGTCCTTGAAATAATTTGTAATTAAGGGATTCATTGTATGAAGTATGTTATATCCTTACTGTAGCATTTTGCAAGCTTTGCTAGTTCGACCACATCGATTCGGCGTTCTCCGCGTTCAATTTTTGAAATATATGATTGTGGTTTACCTAGTTTCTCTGCAGCTTCAGTCTGCGTAAAACCGATGCTCTCCCGAGCATCTCGTAATTTTTTGGTTATTACTTTGTA
>JANMZN010000376.1:0-3312 GCA_031383285.1 Segetibacter sp. | reverse complement strand
GTATAGACTTCCACTTGTTTATTGGGGCGATAAGTTATTTGCAATAGATATTCACTTCCTTTTGTTGGAGCATCTACTCTAAATCTTAGCCAAGGAAAGCTAAATGCATCTGTGTAGGCATCTATTCTTAAAAATTGCCTTGGTTTTATGGAGACACCCATGAACAATCCTTTTTCATTGGTTGGAAAAGTACTTTCAGTAAAAGCATTGCCATTAAATGTTTGGTACTCTGCTTGAATATTTCTATACACCAATGAAGCATCCACTTTCGGATCAAGGCTAGCGATCATGCCTCCAATAAAAGCTTTTGACCGCCGCTTATCCATTGCTGCTTCGCCAAAAAAATGCACATTCCTAAAAGTATAGCTATAATCGAAGCTGTAGTTACTCCACTTCTGTCCGGCAATACTGTATTGGTTGTAAGGATTAATATCCTTCTGAAGCGGAGCTGAAAGTTTAAAAAAAATGCTGTTCATACCTAGATGAAGGCGATTTTTGTTATACGATAGGTTTCCTCCATAGGAAGTCTGAGTCAAAATATTTTTTTTGCTAAGTTCACTTGGTGTACGATGATATCCAGAATTAAGAATAGAAGAAAGAAAATCATCATTGGTCTGTAAGGTGTCACCTGCATTTAATGTACCATCAAGCTTACGAACAGAAAAAAAACCCGTTGCTTCAAAATTGTTTTTTGCCAGTGTAATAGCAGCGCCTCGCATAAAGTTGAACTCTGCTGCTGAGTTATATGGCCGGATAATATCTGCCTGCCTTTTAATGGCAGTTATGTCCGGGCTCTTTCTAAATGCCAGGCTTTGCCAATGAATTAATCCTTGACCTAGGTTAACTGTATAATCGCCCAATGCTAAAAATTTAATTGGACCAATTCTTCTTGCAAACAAATGAAAAGAATAAAAATCGAAGCCAGCTTTTTGAGAACCTTTAAAAAACTCTTCCCCCGCATCTTTGTCGCCGGTAATACCAAACTGTAACAGGTTTCTATAAACATATTTATACCTGAAGAAAACCCGCTGTTGTGAACCAGGATATCTGTTCTCAATTGAATCTGACCGTTTAAAACCTTCACTTTTCTCCAGTATTTGTTGCGTACGAACAAGTAAGGAATGCTGTCCGCCGGTAAACCTTTTTGCAATATCCTGAGATAATGTAACCGAATTGCTTACCCGTACAAAAGGTAAGATTCTGTTGATGGTTTCTATGTCCCAGTCAGGAATGGACTGCAATTCATATATACTAATAAGTTTTCCCAATAACTGCCTGTAAGCGATGAGCTTTTGAATCTTAATATCGCTGATCAGACGCAACTCTTTTATTTCATCGGCACTAGCAGTATTGAGGTCAATAGGGTTTTTTCTAAATTGAACCAAAGATTGCAGATAAGAATCGTCTTCCGTTTCTCCTTCCAACTGTTCGGTTAAGTTTTCGAGTTGTTGCTCAGTATTGCTGCCCGACTGCACAGGGTTTTCATTTTGGGCAAATACCACAACCTGACCAAAAAGTGCCATTACTATAATAATTAATTTCTTCACTCCTTTGCAGCTTTCTTAAAGTTCAATAATAGTAAAATACCGGGAGTAAAACCAAGCTGGGGATGGTATGCAGTATTGAGATCAATTCTCCCCATGCCAAGCATAAAGCCAAATCCCACATAAGTATTATTGGAAGCTGTGGCTATACCTGTTCTTAAAAAGAGCCTTTTATGAATGTTGTACTGTAACCCTGCGTTAACACTTACTTGTTGGTCTTCCTGTTTTACAATTTCTGTGCTTAAAAATACAGTTTCAGATGCCTCATAACCAAGCCCAAATCTATAAATAGAAGCAAGCCGTTCAGTGCTGGTTTTACCCAACTTGCTGCTTGTAGGATTATACACATGAATGCCTGTGTGCAACTTATCTGTTAGGTGAAAAATCACACCTGCTTCAAAGTTTACTGTGGATGCATTTTGGTATCCAGGTACCCTTACAGAATGGACATTGAATTTAACGCCGGCATCTATTTGTTCGGTAAGTTTTCTGGCATAAATTAAGCCCAGTTGATTTTCATTGAATGCAGAAGAAGAACCAAAATAATCTGCCTGTAAGCCAATAGTACCATAGGATGAAATGGGCATAGCTACAATAGCGCTATATCCATTTAAATCTTCCAACATAAACCGACGTTCTCCATAAACACCAAATGCGCCACTCTTCAATTGGGCCAGGGATGCTTGATTAGCTGTTGCTGAAAATACATCGCAAAAGTTTTTACTGTAAGCTCCTAAACCTGCATACTTAACAGACAAAGGCTGTCGTACAACCTGTGCATCAATACTTTGACCCACAAAAAAGACTAAAATAGCATAAATTAATTTCAAGTAGTTCCGATTTTGAAAGGAAAATTAGGTACAATTTAGGAGTAACAAAAAATTAATTTGAATAATCATGACTAAATGAAAAATTAATCTGTTGCTTCAATACATTTGCACGTATGTTACTTCTCGATGGAAACGCAGCGGCCAAATCAATAAAAAAGAATTTGGCAGCACAAGCAAAATTTTTGGTAGAACAAGGGAAAAGGGCACCTCACCTTGCAGCAATTTTAATTGGAAACAATGGTGCAAGTGAAACCTATGTAGCCAGCAAAGTAAGGTCTTGTGCCGAAGTAGGATATGAATCTACATTACTTCGACTAGATGGCAATATCAAAGAATCTGAACTAATTGAAAAAATTCAGGCGTTTAATAGTGACGACTCGATTGATGGTATTTTGGTACAGCTTCCCTTGCCAAACCATATCAATGAAGCAAATATCATCAATACCATTCATCCTGATAAAGATGTGGATGGTTTCCAGCCTATGAGTATTGGCCACATGGTACAAGGTTTGGAAACATTTATTCCAGCTACCCCATTTGGCATTATGCTGATGATGGAACATTATAAGGTGGAGACGAAAGGTAAACATGCTGTTGTGATAGGTCGTAGCAATATTGTAGGAAGGCCAATGAGTATTCTGCTAAGCAGCAACCTTGCTTATGGCAATTGCACCGTTACTTTATGCCATCGATACACAGAGAATCTCAAACATCATACTTTACAAGCAGACATCATTGTTGCCGCGGTAGGAATTCCAGGTTTTATCACTGCTGATATGGTAAAAGAAGGTGCTATTGTAATAGACATTGGCATAACAAGAGTACCCGATGCATCTACAAAAAGCGGTTACAAATTAAAAGGTGATGTGGATTTTGAACATGTTTCGAAAAAAGCATCTGCAATAACACCAGTGCCGGGTGGTGTCGGTCCAATGACA
>JANMZN010000365.1:0-7823 GCA_031383285.1 Segetibacter sp. | reverse complement strand
AGCTGCAATAGTAAAAACAATAGCTGCAGCTATTAAAATAAACTTACGCATCCGGAGTGAAACAGGTTAAATTATAAGGTAAAATTACTAAGGGGCAAGGTCGTTATACAATTCCAAATACTCTGTTAAATCAGTATCCCAGCCCTTGAAGGGAATGACTTTTTTACCTTTTACTTTAGAGAATTCAGCTACTAATTTTTTATCAATATTCTCTGATCCAAATGAGATAGCATCAGCATGCGATGCCCCACCTTTTTGCAAAGCATAATTTGTTGCATCTTTATAAAGGTCCAATTCCTTTTCTTTTAGGCTAACGTGTATCAATGCTTTCTTAACAAAATCATCGCCCAACTTATCAGAAAAAGTTTCGCTGCCAAGTGTGTAAAGTACTTTGCTGTTGGCAAACACAGGCTCTTTTTTATAAACTGTTTTGAGGTACAATGGTATCAATCCGGTCATCCAGCCACTACAATGAATGACATCAGGAGGCCAACCGAATTTTTTCACAGTTTCAAGCGCACCTTTACAGAAGAAAATAGTACGAAGATCATTGTCATCATAAAAAGTATCATCTTCATCATTAAAAACAAACTTTCGTTTAAAAAAATCTTCATTATCCAAAAAGTAAACCTGCAAACGTGCATTTGGCAAAGAGGCAACTTTTATTTGAAGGGGATAATCATCATTGTCAACACTTACATTAATTCCAGACAATCTTACAACTTCATGCAACCGATGCCTTCTCTCGTTCACCGTTCCAAACCTAGGCATAATGCACCTAACTTCCATTCCTGCGTCATTGCTTTTAATAGCAAGTTTATTTACTATTTCGGCAAACTCTGTCAACTCAAGATAGGGCGACATTTCGTTGGCAATGAATAAAATTCTTTTCTTTGTTGACATTCTTACTTAAGTTTTACAATTAATCTCCCTAGAAAAAGAGGGTGTAAAGGTAATGAAATTAATGAGAATGTATGATGGAATGACATTTACGCAACCCCAAACCCTAAACAAATGATTCTGTTTAAAGAAGCTAAAATGCTGAAAAAATACCTGATACATCAATCAGAAACCGGCTCTAGCATCGGCTTTGTACCTACTATGGGGGCCCTTCATCAAGGTCATATTTCTTTGATAAAACAAAGCAAGAATAAATGCAATATAACAGTATGCAGCATTTTTGTAAACCCAACCCAATTTAATGACACCAAAGATTTCGAAAAATACCCTGTAACTATAGAAAATGATATTTTACTGTTGGAACAATCAGGATGCGACATTTTATTCTTGCCGTCAGTTACTGAAATGTATCCTGAGGGTACAAATAACCAGGCTACCTACGATTTCGGTGAAATTGAACGCTTATTAGAAGGAAAGTACAGGCCAGGTCATTTTCAGGGAGTGGGTTTAATTGTACACAAGTTGTTGGATATAGTTTCTCCAGATTTACTATTGATTGGGCAAAAAGATTATCAGCAATGTATGATCATTAAAAAGCTAGTAGAACTGATAGAGTCAAAAACATCAGTTATAATTGGTGAAACGTTACGAGAAGACTCTGGGCTTGCCATGAGCAGCAGGAACCTAAGATTAGATATAGACCAAAAGGAGAAAGCTGCGGGCATTTATAAAATGCTGAAATTTTTACAAGACAATTATAACCTCGCTACGGTTATTGAACTAGAAGAAGAAGTAAAAAGCTATTTACTACAGCATGGCTTTGACAAAGTTGACTATATCTTTATAGCAAATGCAGCAACACTAGAGCCAATAACAGAACAGACAAAACCAATAAAGTCAGTAGCGTTAATAGCAGCATTCATTGGTGAAATACGCTTGATTGACAATATATTGTTGAATTAATCATTTTAACCTTTGTTGTTGTTATGACTACATTTGCATACGGTTGCCATGAAAAATAAAATCTTCAACGTTTTAAAATATCTGCTATTTATAGGGTTAGGATTATTCCTTGTATGGTATAGTCTTCAACAAATACCTGAAGGCAAATGGGCAGAGTTTAAATTGGCTTTTGCAACTGCAAAATATTGGCTTCTTATTCCTGTTTTCTTTATTATTTCAACAAGTCATGTTTTAAGAGCACTAAGGTGGCAAATGCTGATGAAACCGCTTGATCATCATCCGGGATTGAGGAATACTTTTTTTGCGGTGATGATTGGCTACCTGGCCAATTTAGCTGTCCCTCGCTTGGGTGAAGTTCTTAAATGCACCATTCTATCCAAATACGAGAAAGTGCCGGTGCAAAAACTAATGGGCACTATAGTAGCAGAAAGAGCTTTTGATGTTGTTTGCCTTGGTTTGTTGTTTTTGTTGGCATTTGCATTTCAATATGATGTGATTGGGGAATATGGCAAACAAATGCTCAGGCGGGTATTTGAAGATCAGAGTGGACAATTTTCTTTGAATAAAGTAGTAATTACCTGCGCTATCGCAATAGCTGCTTTGATAATTGTCAGAATAGTTTTAAGGAGGTTTTTGCATATCAGTATGGTTCATTCCATAGCAAAATTTATAGAAGGAATAGGACATGGATTGGTTAGCATAAAAGACATGAAGCAGAAATGGGCTTTTATTTTTGCTTCCATTGGCATTTGGGCAATGTATATTTTAGGAACCTGGATTGGATTTTATGCTACAGTTGGAACAGCAGGTCTATCTATTGAAATAGCAATCTCTGCTTTGGCTTTCGCAAGCATTGGCATGATCCTTACACCCGGGGGGATAGGTGCCTATGCATTGTTGATGGCTGGCGTTTTAGAAAAAAATGGTGTTCCATTTGAGCAAGGTTTTGCTAATGGAACGCTTCAATGGTTTGCACAATTTATCATTGTTTTAGTAGTAGGCTCTATTTCCCTTGGATTATTGCCTTGGTACAATAAAAAGATTAGAAATTATGAAACAAGTTGAGAGTATAAACGCTAAAATATTTTCGCTTAGAGACCTTATCAAACAGGTTTACAGGTGGCGCTTATTAGGCAAAAAAATATCATTTACGAATGGATGTTTTGACATTTTACATGCAGGCCATATTGCATCATTAAGCGAGGCTGCAAAAGAAGGAGATATATTAATAGTAGGCGTTAATACAGATGCAAGCACCAAAAGGTTAAAAGGAGAAGACAGACCGGTTACCGATGAACACAGCAGGGCGTTATTGCTTGCAAGCCTTGCCATAGTAGATGGCGTAGTGCTGTTTGATGAAGACACACCATATGAACTCATTACCGCTATTATGCCCGATGTAATAGTCAAAGGGGGCGATTATTCCATTGAACAAATCGTTGGTGCAAATGAAGTAATGGCGCATGGTGGAAAAGTGGTCATTAACCCTATCTTGAATGGCTTTTCAACTACTGGCATTATCGGCAAGATCAGAAAGCTTGGATAACGCTTATAGTTCCATACTAAATCCAAAAACAATTCTACCATTTTTTGATACATCAAAGGTTGGTGCCCAATGGTAAAAATACCCAATATTTAAGGCTCCGTAGCCCATATTCATAAAATTGAATTTCAATAAGCTATTCATCAATAAGCCCGTTTCGTGATACGGCTTATCCGGTACCTGAAATATTACTTTCTGGTGAACTTCCTGCTTGGCTAGGTTACCCCATAATAAATTGTACCCAACAGAAAGACTTGGTGCACTGCTAATACCCCGGGGTGTTACTTTCAAAGTATAAAATCTAAAAGGAAAATCGTGCATCCAATAAAAATTCACAAACCTGTCAGTATAAAATTCGTAAGGTTTTATTGTTTGCAAACCCCCAAAAAAATAATAAGCATTCTTATCTGCAACAAAGCCATTGCCTGCAAATAGTTTACTCACAGGCAATGGTTGATTGCTGAAGGTTTTGCCCCCAATCAATAAGAACCGCTGTTTACCAAATCTGTTGATGTTTTTCTCCCACTTAATGGCTGCTATCGCAGTTGCATATTTGGTATCCAATTGTTCAATACTACCTGCTGTAAATCGTAGGTATAAAATCGGATAATTACTTTTAGTATTAAAATAACGCCCAAATAATGGAGCTGACCTTTCTCCAAATGCATACCTAACGCCAAGTGCTACTTCCCTAACTTTAAAAACACTATCGGTTTTTCCTGCAGCGTTAAATGCATAATCATATTGTGGCGAAATTTTCTCAATTGAACCAGTTAGTTCGGTAGAGAAATAGCCAAACTTTTTTCTTACAGACAATGAGTAACCTTCAATTTTATCTACACGGGTCATTAACCACACCCTTAGATAATTTCTATCAAGATCTATGTTTATTTGCATTCTTCCAGGATCTTTGATATCATTATAGTAAGATGCTTTTACTGCAAATTCTTTATAAGTATCCAAATAACATTCTGCAAACGCTCCGTACTTCCATTGTTTATCACCGGTACCATAGCCTGCCCAACCGCCAACAGATAAATTTCCGAACACTTTTTCATTGGTCTGCATCCCCCACCCTAACCTTAGTTTTTCATACCTGTTATAACTCAACAGCCGATCTACATTAAGGTCTAAATATTTATTGAAAGGAAATTTTCCATCCACCAATTTCTCTGCATAGCCTACCAACCTATCAAATCCATTTGCTTTTGCAAGACTATCCATAAATGTATAAGTTCGCGCTTCTTTTTTATCCAATGAAAGTGGTCTTTTGTTGTTCCATATTGTATCTTTCGCTTCATCTGCATGGGGCAATATTTTTGTAGTATGTTGAAGATCGAATTTGAAAGTTGGATCTTGTTGCCAAACCACGGAATCTATTCGGGAAGTACCTTTCATGTATATGGCTGCCCTTGGATTCATCTCCCATTTCAAATTGTAATTTAATTGTTCGGGAAACCATTTTCCTCTTACGTTTTTATACTGTTGTTCTATACCGATGTCTCTTCTTAAAATAGAATCGGTGGTATGGGCAATAAGTTGGGCAATTGCAAAGCCATTGGAATGAATGAAAAGGGAACCGGCCAAATCTGTTGGATTTTGCCGGGGCTTGAAGTTAATAATCCAAATGGTATCATTGTCTTGCATAAATTCATCCATCAACTGAAACTGAAACCGGTTGAACAACCCATTGCTAATCGGACTATTGTAATCCTTTCCATTAAAATTTATAAACTCACCATAGGCATGAAATGGCAATACATCCGTTACAAGTCCGGAGACTATAGACTTTTTAAAGCCCGACATTCTTGAAGCAATCACTTCTTCCTGTAAACTTGCAGGCCTTTTCCATGTTCTTCTGCTCATAGTTTCTGTAACCATCAGGTGCTGTTCGTCCATCAATTTATTAAACATTCTTGCATCTCTACTTGTGTCTTTTAAATAAACAGAATCCGGTGTCAGGTTGGCAATCATTTTATAATAAATCCGGCATTGGTACCAATCATATTTATCTGGATTGTGTTGATTTTTATTTGCTACAACATTGTTTAAAATTCGCTTTAATTTATTACTATTTGATTTTACGACCACCACATTCAGGTCGGCTGCCAAAGGCATTAAGCTTACGTTGTAAAAGTTAGTATTGGTAGTAAATCTTACCTGCCTGCTTTGAAAGTTGAGGTAGGATACTTCTATGAAATCTACTTTTTTTCTTAATTCAAATTTGCCATCCAAATCAGCAACCATGCCTTGTTTGGAATTGCCAAATTTTATGGTAGCGAAGGGCAAAGGGTGACCTATGGTATCGGTTATTTGACCACTTATTTGCTGGCTGCTGACCGTTTTTAAAGCAAAAAACAAAGCGATTAATAAGCAAATAGAGCGGGAGATCGTTGTTGGTGAAACTGCCATCATGCGGTAAAAATAATTGAAAACCTTGCAGTTTTTTTACCGCCTATAAAAAAATAATAGCATTAAAAAAAATGGCCTCTCCGTGGAAACGGAGCGGCCTCTAACGATTGCTTGCCATATGAAAATTTTCTACAAGTGTTGCATTTGCTGAAATCAGCTCATCCAACAAAGAAAAAACGAAATAAAACTAACCTTTGAGCAACAAAAGTAAAGAAAAAAAGCATAGAACTTGTAAAAAATACACATTAATTTTTATTGGTAACATTAAATTAATATTGAGAACAGCTGAATTGCAGAATCTGCTTTGCAATTTTATGTTTTGTAGAACGGATAGAAAAGTTAAACGAAAATTGCTATGATATTTATAGTAAATAATTAAATTCGACTGTGTATTATTTAAAAATGAAAGTTGTTAAAATAAAACAAGGCGTTATTAATTTCAAGTGAAATAATGCGTCAACACCACAAACTTATTCCAACGTCTTCACATAAAGCAGCATCACCATTTGTCTGACCAGCAAAATCACGGCATTTGCTTACCACAATATTTAGTGGATGAATAATTTCAAAAGCTATTTTACATGTATTCTCGGTGTCACTACCAAAATATCCTAAGGGATATTGTTTTTTCGCTTACAATTGATGCATAATAAAGGTTGATTTTTTCTTTTTTTACCCCATAAAAATTGGGTTCTTGAATAAAAACCCAATTACTAAAACTTGGAGCTAATTTGAGTATAATGCACAAAAAAAGAGCTTTACCTTTCAGTAAAACCCTTTTTTAGTGACCGCGTTAGGATTCAAACCTAAAACCCCCTCATCCGTAGTGAGGTACTCTATTCAGTTGAGCTACGCAGCCATATCCCTTTTGGGGATGCAAATATAGGTTATAATTATTTTGGAGACAAGTGTAGCAGAAAAATAAATCAAAAAGAAGGCGTCTTACTCAAACTTCATGAAATCATTTGGCTTGATATCCAAAGGTTTCAATGTGGGGTTGCAAAGTTTAATATCGCCGACATTCAATACCACCAATTCCGGCTGACCATTGAAGTCCGTTACTTTACCAGTTATACAAAAGTTTTTTTCGCTGTTTTTTACAGAAGTATTAAAGAATTTTTTTACAATTTCAGCAGGTACCAACACTTTTAAATTCTGATTGTTTCCACTACCCATTGTTAGCAACACATTTTTTGTTTTGGAGTCCAGAATAAGCGCATCACCAACCATTTTATCGCATATGGTAATGGTTTCACCATAGTGTTTTCCAGCTTGGCTAACAGGTATTTTAGCTTGTGCATTGGCACACGATGAAATGCAAATAGCAAAAACAAACAAGGTGAAAAGCTTACCCATATTTATCAATTGAATTATAAAAATACAATTTATCTCAATTCAATTTCTATTTTTCTACTATTACCTTTTTACCAACTGTCTTATTGTAGCTTAAAAAATTATGAAGGTAGTATCAAACAGCATAAAGAAACAACTTGAATGATTCTTTTTAAATACAACCTCAAAAATGAAAGTGTAAACAACAAAAAATGCGGCATAAAGCCGCATTTTTAAAATATTTTAAAGCCAGAAATTAAGAAGCCTTAGCCATTTGCCTGATGTATGCAATGTGAGAAACAACAGCCTGCCTCATCTTCGGATATTCCACATACTGAATGCCGTATTCCTTGCAAGCATTCCTGATGATCTTACTTATTTGAGGATAATGCACATGAGATATCTTAGGGAAAAGGTGGTGTTCAATTTGAAAGTTCAATCCGCCAACCAACCACGAAATCACCTTATTATTTGTAGCAAAATTAGCGGTTGTTTTCAATTGGTGAATTGCCCATTCGTCTTCTAATTTTCCTGTTGATTCATCAGGTATTGGAAAATGAGTATGTTCTACTGTGTGTGCCAATTGGAATACAATGCTCAAAATAAAACCTGCAACAGCCGTGAAACACAGAAATCCAATCAGCCAACTACCAAAACCAATTGTGATAATAGG
>JANMZN010000361.1:0-1539 GCA_031383285.1 Segetibacter sp. | reverse complement strand
ATACTACTTTTTCAATAAGAGATAAAGAAGAAGCCAATGATTACCGATATTTTCCTGAACCAGACCTCGCTCCTATGCAGCTTAGTCAAGAATATGTGGATGGAATAAGAAGCAATATGCCGGCTTTGCCAAATGAACTTTATCGAAATTATTTATCACTAGGATTGAATGATTACGATAGCCGCCAATTATCGGAAGATAAATTGACCGCAGCTTATTTTGAAAAAACCACCGAATTTTCAAAAAATTACAAAGCAATTGCCAATTGGATGACCGGCCCCATTAAGCAAGTACTTAATGAAGCCAATATTAATTTTGATACTTTTGAATTATTGCCTTCTACTTTAGCAGAGCTGATTTTAATGATTGAAAGTGGGCAAATAAATTTTTCTATTGCCTCCACAAAAATTTTACCGGCACTTATTCAATCACCAACAAAAAAAGCTATAGAAATAGCTACGCAATTAAACCTGCTTCAGGTGAGCGACAGTGCAGATATTGAACAGTGGGTAGATGAAGTAATTGCCAAGATGCCTGACAAAGTAAACGAATATAAAAAAGGCAAAAAGGGACTAATCGGATTGTTTGTTGGTGAAGTAAAAAAGTTAAGCAAGGGAAAAGCGGATCCAAAAGTAGTAACACAGTTAATTGAAGAAAAAATAAAATAAACAGTTTAGCATAAGATGAAAAAAATAATAATTGCGGCGCTTTCTATTGTATTCATCACGTCGTGTCAACCCAAAAAGTATGGTGCATTTATAGTGACTGGTGTAATAGAAAATGCTCCAGGAAAGAAACTATTGTTAATGGAAACCCAGAGTTCAAATGCCCAGCCTGTTGTGCTCGATTCTACAGAATTAAATGCAAAGGGAGAATTCACATTAAGGGGAAGAGCAAATGAAGAAGGAATATTTAGGTTAACCATTGAGAAAGGTCCAGATGTTATTCTTGTAAATGATGCCAGTAGCATTCGGGTCAAACTTGACGTAAACAACTATCGGAATTATAAAGTAGAAGGCTCTCCCGCATCTGATGGATTGCATTCCTTGTTTGAGGAATACAGAGACATAGACTCTTCTATTCTTGCAAACTTTAAAATCATTGACAGCATCAAATCAAAAGCAGGTCAAGATAGTTTGGTAGAAGTTATGCGTTCTCAAAATGATCAGCGAGTATTGTCATTAAACAATCTTTTGAAAAATTTTATCAATAGTTCTTCAAGCGCTGCAGCCAGTTTATATGCATTGGGAATAGCCAGTCAAACTATTCCGACCGATGAATTAAAATCATTGGTAGATGCAACTGCTAAAAAATTTCCTGAGCATTCAGGCGTTGCAAAAGTAAAATCAATGATGGCTGTAAAGGCTGCGCCCCCTGCAAAACCTGAACCAACGAACAATTATCCATTGTTAAATCAACAGGCACCCGATCTTACAATGCCCGATTTGAATGGCAAACCAATCAGCATTCACGACTTTCAAGGCAAATTTGTTTTGGTTGATTTTTGGGCAAGTTGGTGCGGACCATGCAGGCAGGAAA
>JANMZN010000356.1:0-12380 GCA_031383285.1 Segetibacter sp. | reverse complement strand
GAAATTGCGATAGATGGGGTAATAGTTTCTTATGTCAACGCCAAAGTTGAAAGTTTCACCTATGCTTTTATTCCTTTCATCCATTGGTAAATTGATATCCATGTAAACCTTATAACGCAGTCCGTGCCAAATATTCTGCATTGGATTTGTTGTGTTATCATGAACATATTCCAATCTCCCTAAAACATATTGAGAAGTTTGGTCAGGAACGCTGAGAGCGATTGAATCTGGCAGACCGGTAATTAAATTAAACGGTTTTAGTATAATCCGATCTCTTCTATAAGCAAATATTGCTCTAAGGCTTTTGATCTCGTTTAATGGATAACTAATATTTCCCTGATAAATGCTCGTATTAAATTGGCCATTGAAAACCAAATTAGTATTTGCAATGCCCACAGCATCGTGAGATACTGTTCTATAATATGTTACGCCCCAGTCTAGTCTTTTTCTGAGATTTTGAAAGCCGAAAAGGTATTCATTGTCTTTCAGATTGGTTCCTAATCTAAAACCGCCGGTAAACCTAATGTCTTCCATAAGGTCGCTAATTGTTGCTCTGAATGTAAAGTTAAGATCAGCTCCTGTTCCTAATTGTATAGGACCACTTCCACCTGCATAAGGCTGGTACCTGTTAATTAGAATGTTATTGGAAACGCCACTAATTAAATTATCGGTGCTGAATTTAAGTCGGTAATTATATAGCTTTGACTTTTGTAGAACATTTGTTTCTGGTGCGTTTACGGAAACCTGAGTGAGTGTAGATTTAATGCTGTCTTTTGCATCATCTTCAAATTCACTCTGAAAGATTGAACTTGGACTACTATTGGACGAAGAAGAGCCTGCAGTATCAATCACTGATTTAATATCTTCTGCCCTTTTTTCCGACATCAATTTTTTCATATACTCTGTAGGTCGTGGATTAATGTTTCGCTTTCTAAGCGCAATAGAATCCACTTTTAGCTTATACAAAAATTTATAATCGCCTTGTCTTGTTACTTCACTTACCTGCCCTTTGTCGCCGGCAATTCTTGTTTCTAATAAACTACTTTGATAGTTAGTTAGCGGGAATGTATAAGTAGAATCTTTGGTTACCTGATAAGGCCTGATGCTATCCGGCTCGTCTTTTTGCCATGCTGCCAAAGTTGAATCAAGTTCCTTGTCTGGTGGATTTCTTAATACCTCATCGCCTACGTAAAAAAGTGTATCAAGACCCTCTCTTTGGGTTGTGAAAAAACCAGCCCAGCGGTTGCCAATTCCACTTTCATCCGATACATAAGTGAAGTGATTGTTGTTGTATTGCATAGGAGATCGGGCATTGCCAAACTTCACCTTTGTCAATTGAGTGATTTGCTGCTTAGTCAGATAGTCAAGTAAAAATATGTTGAACTTGTTTCTGCTTGGGATGGCAGTATCTGCATTAGGTGCATTTGGTCCGGGGCGATTGCTCGCAAATATAATTCCGCTCTTATTAGGAAAGGAAACAAACGATGCATCCAAATCATCATACACATCATTGGTAAGTTGTTCCAGTTTTTTACTATCTGCTTTATAAGTAAAAATGTCAGTATGGCCATTTTTAACAGCCGTGAGCAGCAATGTTGTTTTATCCAGCATAAACTGAACATCTATTACTTGATCCAATCCTTCAATCTCTTGTTTAAAATTTTTATACCGCGCAATAGCATCATAAATAAACATCTTAATTTTTCCATCTTGCCAATACACTACCGCAACTCTGCTTCCTTTACCATCCCATGCCATTACAGGATAGGTTGGGTTGATTTCATTTCTTTGCATCTTCACCCCGTACTTCACAAGATTTGTTATCAATTCAAAATTATCGTAGTAGCCAACGGAATAAACGCCCTTGTTATATTTAGCAACTACATAACTTTGATTACGCGGATTTGGATTTGCCTGAAACCTGAAAAAATCTGTGCGATTGGTTATCTCCTCTGTTACAGAAACCGTTCCTTTTGGTACGTTGCGTCTGCCCCTGATATCTTTGTAATATTTCTCCTGCTCATATTCCATGAAGTCTTTCAACACTTCCTTAAATTTTTTCTTGGTAATTCTTTGAGAAGCGTTGTTGAGACTTTTATAAATGCGGGTGAGGTAAAGAAAATAGGTTACGTTCTCCTTTTTGTATTTCTCTTCTACATAGAACCAGAATGCATGACCTGCAACTGTTGGTTTATCAAAGGCAAACTGATAAAAGTTTTTGTAACTTTCACCAAGCATAATACTTTTTAATTCATCATCTCTTTGCGTACTCCATCTTTCTGCTATATAGCTTACGTATCCATCAGTCAACCATTCAGGAAGGTCTAATAAAGCTTGGTTACTTGCAAATTCACCAATGTCCTCGCCAAACATTTGATTGTCCAGCAATACCCTGGCAATCCCCTCCCTGATTATTTTTCTTAGGTTGGCGTGGTTGCCGTCAAAGTAAACAACCAGTTTATTGTTCACCAATTTGGTAACACCACCCGTTGTATTCATATACTCATTTCCTAAGCCAATATTCGAGCTACGATAGTCATTGTAGTTATTATAAACAATGATGTTTACTTGCTTCTGAAGAGAGTATTCTACAGCTTGTTCTATGCTTGGCAATTCCTGTTCTGCTACTTGCGCTACATATTTTCCCAATTCAAGTCCACCTTGGTTAAAGTAGGTATTGAAGTTGGGAGATTGATAAAACTTCCACAAAAACTTTTTGTGTTGTATTCTGTTTTTACCAAATTCTACTGTATTAACTTGGGCAGTAGCCGAAAAAGAAAACAAACAAACTACTCCAAAAGCCATTAACCTGTTCATCATACTGTTAACTTGCATATCCAATCATTAAAAAGAGTTTAAAATTAAGGATAAAACGTTGTTCTATCCATGTTAAATCAAAGCTATGTTAACTTATAGGGCATTTACCTTCAATCCATTTGCAGAAAATACGTATATTTTAGTAAATAGTGCTTCCGAAGCCATCATTTTAGATCCCGGTTGCCACTTTCCTGAAGAGAAGGAAATGTTGAGGGAATATTTAGAAAATAATAACCTAAAGCCAATACAATTGATCAATACCCATTGCCATTTGGACCATGTTTTTGGCAATAAATGGGTGTTTGACACCTTCGGACTTGAACTATTTCTTCATCCTATGGAAAAAATTGTATTGCAATATGCAGAGCAAGCAGGGCAGAAATGGGGAGTTCCTTTTGAGAATTATACCGGGCCGCTTCACTTTATAAACGAAGGGGATGTTATCCATTTTGGCGATGATGTTTTAAAAGTGCTGCTAACGCCAGGTCATTCTCCCGGTAGTATTTGCTTGTATAGTGAAAAGGAAAAACTATTGTTTGGTGGCGATGTTTTGTTTCGGCAAAGCATAGGTCGGACCGATCTGCCGGGTGGAGATCATGATACATTGCTTAAAAGCATTCGGGAGCAATTATTTGTACTCCCTGATGATGTTACTGTTCTTTCCGGTCATGGTGAGTCAACTACAATTGGGTATGAAAAGTACAACAATCCTTATTTGAAGTAGGTACAATGTCGTTGATTGGCAAAAAAATAGCCGCAGAATTTTCTGCGGCTAAATATATTTTTTGATAACAGTTTATGCAACCTTTAGCAAGCTCATTTTGCTTTTGCTGAATTGTCTTTCGGCATATTCAAGGGTTACATGGTGCTTTTTTTCACCAGAACTTGGCAGTTCATACATGGCATCGGTCAAAATGCTTTCGCAAATACTCCTCAATCCTCTTGCGCCTAGTTTATATTCCATGGCTTTAGTCACCATAAAATCATACACATCATCGTCTATTGTCAAAGCAATCCCTTCCAATTCAAACAATCGGTTATATTGTTTGATAATACTGTTTTTTGGTTCTGTAAGAATAGCTCTTAATGTTTCAGTATCCAATGGATTTAGATAAGTAACAATAGGTAAACGCCCTAATAATTCAGGTATTAAACCAAAGGATTTTAAATCTTGCGCATTTATAAATTGTAAGAGGTTTTTTCTTTGATAATCCTGCAATTGCTTGTTTACGTTAAATCCTATAGCATTGGTATTTACCCTGCGAGCTATTACTTTATCAATTCCATCAAAAGCACCACCGCAAATAAACAGGATATTCTGAGTATTTACTTTTATCATCTTTTGCTCAGGATGCTTGCGCCCTCCCTGAGGTGGTACCAATACTTCTGTTCCCTCAAGCATCTTTAGCAATCCTTGTTGTACACCTTCCCCACTTACATCGCGGGTGATGGATGGATTATCGCCTTTGCGGGCAATTTTATCCAATTCATCAATATATACAATGCCTCTTTCTGCGGAGGTAACATCATAGTTGCAGTTTTGAAGCAATCTTGTAAGCATGCTTTCAACATCTTCACCCACATAACCAGCTTCCGTAAAAACTGTTGCGTCTACAATAGCAAACGGAACATTTAAAAGTCGAGCAATAGTTTTAGCCAATAATGTTTTACCAGTACCGGTCTCACCCACCATGATGATATTGCTTTTTTCTATTTCAATATCATTTTCAATTTGTCTGTATTGAAGTCGTTTGTAATGATTATAAACAGCTACAGCCAATACCTTTTTGGCATCGTCCTGACCAATTATGTATTCATCCAAAAACTTTTTTATTTCAATTGGTTTGCGAACGGTGAGTTTAAATGAAGAAGGTTGAGATTCAGTTTTTAACTGCAACTCCTGAGAAATGATTTCCTGCGCATGTTCAACGCAATTTTCACAGATGTGTCCATCTTGCCCGGCAATGAGAATCTTGACCTCATCGCGGCTTCTTCCGCAAAAAGAACAATGTAAGTGACTTTGTTTGGCCATAATATAAAATTACCTCATCTCAATGATAAAATCAACAATTACTTCTTGTGATGATGAGAGATACAAAAATATAATATTTCGCTGCACATAAGCCATTTATCGTGAGCTTACGAAAGCAGCGGATACGAATTTAACAAAAAATATCTAAAGCTTCTCTAATATACCATCAACTATTCCATATTCAATAGCTTCTTTGGCATCCATCCAATAATCTCTATCAAAATCTTTCATAATTTGCTCAAAAGATTTGCCGCAGTTTTCAGCCAATATTCTTGCACCCAACTCTTTGGTTTTCAGTGTTTGAATAGCCTGAATTTCAAGATCGGCACTCGTTCCTTGAAAATATCCTCCCAAACTTGGTTGATGAATCATTACTTCTCCGTGAGGAAAAATATATCTTTTACCTTTTTCGCCTACACTCAATAATATAGAACCCATACTGGCTGCAAGGCCCATACATACGGTGCTTACAGGTGAACTTATCATTTTGATTGTATCATACATCACCATTCCACTTGTAACCATTCCACCCGGGCTATTGATAAAAAACTTGATCTCGACTCCTGGCTTATCATTTTCAAGCAGCAATAATTTTGCCACTACGTCTTTCGCACTTTTGTCGTCAACTACGCCCCATAGAGAAACGATTCTTTTTTCAAAGAATTGCTTCTCCATTTTTTTTGCCAATAGTTTGTTTTCAGGCGAAGCGTTTTCATTAGGTTTTTCTTCTTCATCTTCCATCAAAAATGGACGATTATATATTGATGTAATCATTTGTATATGTAATTTGTTATCAGTAATTTTTTCCAGTAATTTTAATCTTTCTTCAGTTTCCTTGGGTTAATCAATAAAACCTCATCTACCAATCCATATTCTTTTGCTTCTTCTGCGCTCATCCAAAAATCGCGGTCGCTGTCTTTGGCTATTTGCTCAATATCTTTTCCTGTATGAAAGGCAATGATTTCGTACAATTCACTTTTGATTTTCTTAATTTCATTTACAGTAACTAAGATATCACTTGCTTGTCCACCTATGCCACCACTTGGCTGGTGCATCATAATTCTGCTGTGTTTGAGCGCTGTTCGTTTTCCCTTCACGCCTGCACACATTAATACTGCACCCATACTAGCCGCCATTCCTGTACAAATAGTTGAAATATCCGGACCAATGAACTGCATGGTATCATATATACCCAAGCCTGCATATACACTACCGCCAGGACTATTAATGTACATCTGTATATCACGAGATCGGTCGGTGCTTTCCAAAAAAAGCAACTGAGCAGTTACAATATTGGCAACATAATCATTTACGGGTTCCCCCATAAAAATGATCCTATCCATCATCAGGCGACTGAATACATCCATACTGGCTACATTCATTGGTCTTTCCTCTATAATATAGGGAGTAAGATTGGTAACCTGATGCTGGCGGTAACTATGAATAGTAGCGCTGCTAATTCCCTGATCTTTTACTGCGTATTTTTCAAATTCTTTTCCGAAATTCATTAAATATTGGTTTATTAAGGTAAAAGTAAGTGTTGTTCGTTGATTAGATTATACAGTTAGTCAAATACTGTGCAAAATAAATAAAACGACAAAATTGCATTCAATGTTATGTTTTTGGTATCTATATGCAACTAATTGGCAAATATTATAAAAAAAGCCGGCAAGAGCCGGCTTTTTAATATTGATCCCTTTGATGTAAATATTAATGTTCGTGATGGTGTTGCATTCCAGCTAATTCTTCTGGTGTCACTAGGTCTTCTATTACATTCACCTGGGTTTCCAGAATGTTGAACAACTTGGTGGTTTGCAGCTGGTAATAAGTGTTCTCAATAAACTTTTTGTCTTTCAACATACTATCGGCATAACTATCCAGCCATGGTGCATCGTCCATACTTTGAGTTCCCATATAACCCATGATTTGCTGTTTGGCAAATTGCTTAATTTCTGATGGTTCTACTGTAACCTCATGTTGGGTAGTAAGCTGATTGGTGATCAGAGACCACTTAAGCGAACTGGCAAACGATGGATACTCTTGTTCTGCCTCTTCGGCAGTTTTAACCACTTCCTGACCTTGTTGCATCCAGCGTTTTAAGAAATCTTCTGGAAATTCGATGGGTGTGTGGTCTATCAAATGGTGATAAATTTGGTCTTGAAGTTGATTTCTACTTTGTGCATCAAAATGCCCCTGTATATCTTCTTTTATAGCGTTCAAAAAGTCTTCTTCGGTCACCAAACCTTTTCCAGGGAAGGCTGTTGAATAAAATTCTTCATTCATTTCAGCTTTTTCAATTAGACCCACTTTGGTGATGGTCATTTTGAAATATTTCTCTCCGGCAGATTCGTCATCTTTAGACAAACCAAGGTCGCTGATAATCCAGGATCTCTCCTTTTCATCAAAGGCACTATTCAACTGAAGTACAATTGAATCGTCTTTTTTCTTTCCCATCAGTTGTGAGCGAAAGGCCTCGGCAAAATATTTTACCAATAAAGAATTGCCTTTGTTGATGCCACCTTCTACCTCATTTCCCTCAGAATCTGCTTCCGCGAATGTTACATTCAATACATTGTCTTCGGAAGCAACTTCTTCGGGATCGGTCATTTTGCCATGGCGAAGTTTTAGCTTTTCCAATTCCTCATTGATCATGGTATCCGTAACATTCACTTTGTGACGAGTAACTGTAATATTCTGAATATTTAAATCAATCGCGGGTTTTAAACCAATCTCAAAAGCAAATGAATAGTCTGTTGGATTGTTGAAATCAAATTTGCTAATATCTGACTCGAGGGGAAGTGGCTGAGCAAAAATGTCAAGCTTTTCTTCCTGCATATATTTATTGAGTTCTTTTTCTACTGTTCTCAGTATTTCATCAGTAAAAACGCTTCCACCGTGCATTTTCCTGATCATGCCGGCTGGTACCATTCCTTTTCTAAAACCTGGGATATTAGCAGTTTTAGCATATTTCTTAAGTGATAGCTCAAATGCAGGAAGGTAATCGTTGGTTGCAAGCTTTACAGTAAGCTTGTCTGTTAGTTTGCCAATATTTTCTCTAGAAACTGTAGCCATAATTGTTCGCTTTCTCCTAATTGGAGGGTTTGAAAAAAGTTATAAAAAAACCCCTTTTTGCAAAGGGGCCTTGGTGCGGATGATAGGGGTCGAACCTACATGCCTTGCGGCGCCAGATCCTAAGTCTGGTGCGTCTGCCAATTTCGCCACATCCGCATTTGGGGTGCAAAAGTAGGGGTTTTGAGAAATAAAAAAAACAGAAACCCTATAAAAACGCTGTTTAAATTGTTTTTGGCGTTTAGATTGCTATGACAGATATGCAAATACTAATTATTTATGCCTAATAAAACAGCCAATAGCCTACTTCCACTTTCAACGCTACTTCTGTTTAATGAATTTTCAATAAATCATTGAGCACCAACAACCCTGCGAACACCGGCAATTTCCATTATCAAATCTGCTCCATATACCGCTGCCGGTGTTTGGTAACCGGTTTTGAATGCTTCATTTAATATTTTCTGAGTAATTAATAAAGAAGTAAAAGCTGTTAATGAATAAGCGTCGGGACAGAATAATCTTGCTTCCACTTTTTGACCATTGTCATTTGTAACTTCTCCCCATACTATGCTGGTTGATTTTTCTCTTTTTGAATCATCCAGACCAGCGGGTTGTTTGTCAACCATTTTTCTGGCAAAATTCTTTACAAACGAGGTTCGTAATAACCAATTGAAAAGCCCTTGTAGTTTAGCAACGTAATAAACCGCCGGAGAAACATTTGTATAAGATTCTATGTTTCGGATGCCAGTTGTTTCAAATGCTGTAAAAACATCGCCCCAAGGTATGGCCATCATAAAATAACTTTTACCATCAAATTTTACGTTTAAGCTTTTGTGCCCAACAGGTACTGAAACTATTTTTCCATCAATTCTAACAGCTCCAGGCTCTCCTAATTTGCTTATAGTAGTTACAGCAGTACCATGAGATAGTCCGCCATTAGGGGTAGCAAAAGCAATTTTTAAGCTTGTTGCATCCGGCAGAGATTTTTTTAAAAAAAGTGATAAGCAATCTGTAGGTACTACGTCAAAACCAGCTCCCGGCATAATCATAATGCCTTCTTCTTTTGCTGCTATATCTTCTTTCTTCAGCATTTTAAAAACATCCAAATCGCCATTTATATCTAGATAGTGTGTACCCGTTTTTAGGCAGGCATCAATCATTGGTTTCGCTGTAATATCAAAAGGGCCGGCAGCATGGATAACCACTTTTACTTCTCTTAATGCGGCCTCAAGCGCCGAGGTTTGTTCTAAAGAAAATACCCGGTATTCTACATTTAATTTTTCTGCCATAGGCTTTAGGACCGATTCTCTTCTTCCCGCCAAAATGGGTATGAGGTTGTAATCGGCAGCATATCTTGCTATTAGTTCACCGGTATATCCATTTGCACCATATAGTAAAAACTTATTGTCTTTCATGGCTGGAAAAGTACTAAGAATTCAGCATTCATCTATAGAGAAATGGTGAATGGTCTCTTAGAGATGTAAATGGTGAATGAAGTCGATTGAGGAACTACCTTACATGTAGCAATGTTTCAAATTACTTTTAGATTGAGATCTTATAAAAAAAGATTTTTTTTAAGTAAGGATTGGCAATTATTACTTATATATTTTTTGCCATTTAATATTTACAAAAGAACGGATACATTTAATCCGTAAATTCGTTGTGTATGGAAGAACAAGCAATGGAAGGCAAATCAATTGTGCCTAAGTATAATTTATCGGAAGAAGATGAGAAAAAAGAGATTCTAAGGCACTATCGGGCTTTATTAAAAGCATTGCGTTCTAAACTTAAAAAATCTGATAAAGAGCTGGTCAGGCGTGCTTTTGAAATTGCGGCCGAAGCTCATAAAACCATGCGCCGAAAAAGCGGCGAGCCTTATATTTTACATCCTATAGCAGTGGCTACTATTTGTGTAGAAGAAATAGGGCTTGGTATCCGTAGTACCATTTGTGCACTCCTGCATGATACCGTAGAAGACACCGACATTTCATTAGAGGATATTGAAAGAGAGTTTGGTAGTGAAATTGCCAGAATAGTGGATGGGCTTACGAAAATTGCCAATGTAATAGACAACAATACAAGTCAGCAGGCAGAGAATTTCAAGAAGATATTGCTTACACTCACAGATGACCCAAGGGTAATATTGATAAAGCTGGCAGACCGGCTTCACAACATGCGTACGCTTGATAGCATGAAGAGGGAGAAGCAACTGAAAGTGGCAAGCGAGACCGTTTGGGTATATGCCCCTTTGGCCCACCGTATGGGTTTGTACAACATCAAGACCGAGATGGAAGATCTGGCTATGAAATACATGGAGCCGGATATGTACAAAGAAATAGCACGCAAGCTTTCTGAGACAAGAAAAGAGCGGAATAAATATATTAATGAATTCATCAGGCCAATAAAAGAGAAACTTATAAAAGGGGAGTTTAATTTTGAGATTTATGGAAGGCCCAAAAGCATTCACTCTATTTGGAATAAAATAAAGAAGAAGGGGGTATCATTTGAAGAGGTGTACGACCTATTTGCCATTCGGATTATTTTGGATTCATCTGCCCTAAAAGAAAAGGAGGAGTGTTGGAAAGTATATTCAATTATTACCGATGAATATACGCCATCTCCTGAGCGATTGCGAGATTGGCTTAGTAATCCTAAAAGCAACGGATACGAAGCACTGCACACTACTGTGATGGGGCCTCAGGGCAAATGGGTAGAAGTACAAATAAGAAGCAAGCGAATGAATGAAATAGCTGAGAAGGGGTTGGCTGCTCACTATAAATACAAAGAAGGCGCAGCTGATGAAGATCGGTTTGATAAATGGTTTGGACAAATAAGGGAAGTGCTCTCTAATCAAGATACCGATAGCGTAGATTTTTTGCAGGACTTTAAGATGAGTTTTTTGGCGGAAGAGATTTATGTGTATACCCCAAAAGGAGATGTAAAAATGTTGCCGGTCGGAAGTACTGCACTTGATTTTGCTTTTAGCATTCACAGTGTTGTTGGTTCCAAATGTATAGGTGCCAAAATCAATCATAAACTGGTACCTATCAGCCATAAACTACGTAGTGGTGACCAGATTGAAATCATAACTAGCAACAAACAAAAACCTTCAGAAGATTGGTTGGGATTTGTAGTTACAGCTAAAGCAAGGGCAAAGATAAAAGACGCATTAAAAGAAGTAAAAAGAACAATAGCCGAAGAAGGAAAATATACCGTGCAGCGAAAGTTGGAAGGTATGGGGGCTTCATTTAGCCAAACCAATATAGATACGTTGTACAATTATTACAAGCTTCAATCGCCACTCGATTTATTTTACAATGTAGCCATAAAATCCAATGACCTGAAGGAGTTGAAGGAATTCAACGTAATAGGAGATAAGCTTGAATTGCCCAAGCCTATAAAGCCAATAGTAGAAATACCCCAGGATTATATTCCGAATACACAGTACAATAAGAAAGATTCAGAACTGATCATTTTTGGGGAGAGCAGTGACAAAATTATGTACACACTTGCTAAGTGCTGCAATCCTATACCTGGAGATGATGTGTTTGGATTTGTAAGTACGGGCAAAGGTTTGATTATTCACCGAACCAATTGCCCTAATGCACCTAGTCTATTGGCTAATTACGGGCACAGGGTAGTAAAAACAAAATGGGCTAAAAATAAAGAGATCAGTTTTCTTACCGGCCTTAAGATTATTGGTATGGACGATGTTGGTGTAGTCAACAAAATTACTACAATAATATCCGGTGATCTGAGAATAAATATTTCTGCTTTGACCATCGAGTCAAAGGAAGGACTATTTGAAGGAACTATCAAAGTTTTTGTACACGATAAGGAAGAACTAGAAGAGTTGGTTGACAAGCTGAAACTGTTGAAAGGAATCCATTCGGTAGATAGATTTGACACAGAGTAAATTTTGTGGTCTACTAACGAGCCATTTTCATTGTTGATTATAATATTTTCGCTCTTTCATTTTTATGTAGAAATTTTCTAGTCTCTAATTATACTTCTTTTACCTTAGTTTAAAATTTGCTTTATGATTTATCGGATATCTGCTCCTTTATTTTCGCTGATTGTTTGTTTTTCTATCCTACATGTTCAGGCACAAGATGCCATGAAGTACCAAAAGCCTCCAGCAATTATGGAGCAACTGCTCTTTTCGCCGCCAACACCATCTGTAAGTATTGATGACGCTGGAAAATATCTTTTGTTGAGCGAAAGAAGCAGTTATCCTTCTATTGAAGATCTGGCCCAACCGGAATTGAGGATAGCCGGTCTCCGTATCAATCCAAAAACTTTTGGCGCAAGTAGGGCTGCTTATTCAGTAAATTTTAAGATAAAGGAAATTCAAACCGGCAAAGAGGTACCCGTATTGGGCTTGCCTGCAAATTTAAAAGCTGGCGGACCATGGTGGAGCCCAAAGCAAACGGCATTTGCTATTACCCAAACTAATAATAGC
>JANMZN010000328.1:0-1839 GCA_031383285.1 Segetibacter sp. | reverse complement strand
GGATTTTTAATGCAAATAGGTGTTGACCAAAATTATCAACCCATACAACCCATACATTATTCCCACAGAATTCATGCTGGTGACAATGAAATTAATTGTAAATATTGTCACTCTGCAGCACGTGTGAGTAAAAATGGAGGAATTCCATCGCTTAATGTATGTATGAATTGTCATAAAAATATTGCCGAAGTTGCTGAATCTACAGCTACTCCAGAATACAGCAAAGCATTTTATGATGAGCAAATTCAAAAATTATATACCGCTGTAGGTTGGGACAAAGCGACACAATCGTACACCGGAAAAACAGAACCGGTAAAATGGGTACGTATTCATAACTTGCCAGATTTTGTTTACTTTAACCACTCACAACACGTAACAGTTGCGGGAATTGAATGTCAAAAATGTCATGGTCCAGTAGAAACTTATGAAATTCAAAAACAATTTGCTCCATTAACAATGGGTTGGTGTATTAATTGCCACAGGGTCACTGATGTTAAAATGGAAGGGAATGCATACTACACAAAAATACATGAAGAACTCTCTAAAAAATACGGTGTAGACAAATTGACTGCAGCACAAATGGGAGGCTTAGAATGTGGTAAATGCCACTATTAATCAAATTATTAAGATTTAATATTTATATATAATATGTCATCAAACAAAAAATACTGGAAAAGTGTTGAAGAACTAGACGGAAACAGTTCTATTGTTGAGGCGCTTAAAAATAACGAATTTGTTGAAGAAATTCCAACGGATGAATTTTTAGGAAATGCAGCCGCATTATCTACTTCATCAACAACACGTCGTGATTTTTTAAAGTATGTTGGGTTTAGTACTGCAGCAGCTACGCTTGCGGCTTGCGAAGGTCCAGTTCACAAGTCAATACCTTATGTTTTACAACCAGAACAAATAATTCCTGGAGTAGCTGATTATTATGCAACATCGGTTTTTGATGGTTTCGATTTTGCTAATCTTTTAGTAAAAACCCGCGAAGGTCGTCCTATAAAAATTGATAATAATAAGATTGCAGGAGCTAACTTTTCGGCAAATGCTAGAATACATGCTTCAATTTTGTCATTGTATGACAGCATGCGTTTGAAAGATCCAAAAATTTCTGGTAAAAATGTTTCTTGGTTTGAAGTAGATTCAAAACTAAAAGAAAGTTTAGTTGCTTCAAAAGCAAAAGGAGGACAAGTGGTAATTTTAACAAACACCTTAGCAAGTCCATCGACTGAAAAGTTGATTGCTGAGTTTCTTTCGAAAAACACAAATGCAAAACATGTTGTTTATGATGCCGTTTCTGAATCAGAAGCGTTAGATGCATTTGAAATAGTGTATGGCGAAAGAGCATTAGTAGATTATGATTTTTCTAAAGCTTCTCTGATTGTTTCAATTGGTGCAGATTTCTTGGGAGATTGGCAAGGAGGTAGTTATGACTCAGGTTATACCCAAGGAAGAATACCTAAAAACGGAACGATGTCACGTCACTTTCAATTGGAAGCTAATATGACTTTATCAGGTGCTGCTGCAGACAAACGTTTGGCAATGTCGATTGCAAATCAAAAACAAGCACTAGTACATATATACAACGTAGTAGTTGGAGCTGCTGTTCCAGTTACTTTAGATGCAAAATTAAAAACAGAAGTTACTAAAGCCGCCCAGCAGTTGAAAGCTGCAGGGACCAAAGGGGTTTTAGTTTCTGGAATTCAAGATACAAATGCTCAATTGTTGGTTTTAGCCATCAATCAAGCTTTGGGTAGTGCGTCTTTTTCTACCTCAGGAACAAGACAAATTAGAAAAGGATCTAACGCAAAAGTGGCTCAATTAGTGAAAGACATG
>JANMZN010000311.1:0-7216 GCA_031383285.1 Segetibacter sp. | reverse complement strand
TCCTGATTGGTGCCTTCTAAGAATTCGCCATTATTTAGTTTGGCTATAGCCCCAACATAAAATTTTGAATAAGGAGCATATGCATTTTTTGTCACTTCACGGGCCTTGTTCAATAAAATTGCATCTTGCTCATTTAGTTCTTCAATAGTTTCATATACATCATATGAGAAGGAGAATTCAGCTTTCTTCATAAAAAAACATGTTAGATGAAAAATCCCTCCCATTTTGAGGGAAGGATCATTTATAAAGTTTAAAGATAGGCTATTTAATACTTTTAAACAAGCGGTTCCAACGAGGACCTTTGTTCCAGCTAAACCAAATCAGGGATGCCTTGCCAACAATATTTGTTTCTGGTACAAATCCCCAATAGCGGCTGTCCTGGCTTCTATGCCTGTTATCTCCCATCATCCAATAATAATTCCACTTGCAGATATAGCTCGTTGTTTCTTTTCCGTTGATGATAAATTTGCCGTTGACCTCTTCCAAAGTATTACCCTCATAAGTAGTAATGAGCCTTCTATAAATATCTATATTATCGGCAGTAAGTGTTATTGTACTTCCTTTTGAAGGCACGTAAAGCGGTCCGAAATTATCAACATTCCAGAGTATTTTAGGGCTGTAAGGAAAAGTTGAGCCCGGCATATTGGAATAAGCGAAGTCAATACTTACAAAATTCGGCTGCTTTTTTACTAATTCAGCTTCATTAGGGGTCATATTGATAACATAAGTATTTGCTTTCCCCTGATATGCGTATATAGCATCTTCAGGGTTGTCAAGATTAATTCCCAATTCTTTTGATAGAAATTCTTCATCAAAAGGTTGACCATTGGTTTCTACCAAATATTCCGTTTGAGATGCTTCTGGTATAGGAGCAGGCTTGCCATTTATATACAATCGACTGTCTTTTATAAACACGGTATCGCCTCCAACTGCGACACATCGCTTTATGTAATTATCCGTTTTGTCCATAGGGTGAACAATGATTGGATATTCGGCCATTAGTAAATCTCTGTTGCCTTTATAGGCATCTCGCAGTACATCATAATAAGGCCTCTTTGATCCAAAATCTGCAAGATTGATAATGGTATCGCCTGCCGGAAAATTGAATACTACTACATCATACCTTTTTACATCAGTAAAACCAGGAATTCTTGTATATGGAATCTGTAATAGTTTAGTGTAAGAAGGAGTGGTAGTACTAAAAGGCATTGTATTGTGAACGAATGGGAAGGACAACGGCGTTTGAGGAATTCTTGGGCCATAACTCATTTTGTTCACGAACAAAAAGTCGTTGATCAATAGCGTTTTTTCCATACTTCCCGTTGGGATAGTATATGCTTCAAATACAAAAGTTCTGATGATGGTAGCTGCTACTACAGCAAAAACAGCGGCATCAATCCATTCTCTGGCAGCGCCCTTTTCATATCGCTTTACAGCATCATGTCCTATATATCTAACGTCTTTGGAAAAACCAAGGTAGGGGAAATAAACAAATGGAAAGAATACAGTAGCGAAATGCTGAATGACATTGAATTTTCCAAAATGCATTACAAAAATGATCCAAATCCAAAGGGTAACGAACTGACCTGCAATTGGAATTAATTGAATCCAGAACCATATTTTTCTGATATTCGTTTTGTTGACGATGATCCAAGTATTATAAAATGGAACAAACGCTTTCCATGGCTCAATACCGGCTTTTTTAAACATTCCATACAAGCCAATATGAGCGCCTATAATGTAAATTGCAAAAATAATCCAACCCATAATTATATTTTGAAGTCGACAAATGTACCATTATAATCAATTGTCCAATTGCCGTCTGTATAATACTTTGCTAAAGAAAAACAAAAACGTTCATTTAGTAGAAAGTGTAATGCAGTTATTATCTGAAATTTCAAAATTGATATTATCTTTATGCTTCCTATGAATCGATTTTCTATAAGAGACATTGAAAACCTGACCTCAATAAAAGCGCACACCTGGAGAATTTGGGAACAACGCTATGGTATTGGTGGCAAACAACGCAAGGAAAGCAACCATAGAATTTATGACAATGACGACCTGAAACAAATCCTTAGAATCTCATTTTTGTATCATGCAGGTCATAAAATATCGAAAATTGCAGCATTTTCAGAAGCCGAAATATTAAGTTTTACATTATCGAAAGGGAATTATAAAAATGAGTATGAGTATTACATTGTTCGCCTTTTGGAGGCTGCAATAGACATGGATGAAAGTAGGTTCAATGAAAAACTGAAGAAAATATGGAATCGTATAGGGCCTGAGGAGACAATCGTAAAGGTTATATATCCATTTCAGGAAAGGGTTGGTGTATTATGGTTGACTAGTCATTTAATGCCAGCACAGGAGCATTTTACCAGTAGCCTAATTCGTAATCAATTGTGTTTAGCTATAGATATGTTACCTATGGTAACTAAAAACTCAAAAGGTAAAATTTTGCTTTACACCCCTGCTAATGAACATCATGAACTTCCACTTTTGCTGTTGTCATACCTATTGAAGGAAAATAATTATCAGGTTATTTATGTTGGAAGCAATGTTTCCGATGATGCCATCGACTTTTACTGTAAGCATTCGCCTGATAAACCTTCTCATGTTCTATATTATCTTTTGACCAATATGAATGCTTTGCAGCCCCAGGAATATCTTGAGGCAATATGTAAAAATTTGCCTGATCAAAAAGTAGTAATGGCTGGTCCCCTCGTAACATTTATAAATGAAATGCCAAGGAATGCTTTATTATTACACTCCCTTCAAGAAACAATAGATTTTTGTAAAGCATAAACCCGAAATACTTTTTTTAGAATGCACTATCAAGCTATTGGTAAATCAGGTTTGTCTATTAGTAAAATAGGATTCGGCTGCATGTCATTAATGCAAGATCAAAAAGAGAATGAGCGGATTATTCATCACGCAATAGCCAACGGAATTAATTATTTTGATACCGCAGATATTTATAATGATGGGATGAATGAAATAGCTGCAGGGATGGCTTTAAAAAAATGCAGGCAAAAGGTATTGTTGGCTACAAAAGTAGGCAATGAGCCCAAGCCTGGTGGTGGCTGGAACTGGAATGCTTCTAAAATCTATATTTTAAAGGCGGTTGACCAAAGCCTTAAACGGTTGAAGACAGACTACATCGATATTTATCAACTACATGGGGGCACCATAGAGGATCAGATTGACGAAACCATTGAAGCATTCGAATTGCTACAGCAGCAAGGCAAGATCAGGCACTTCGGTATATCTTCTATAAGGCCAAATGTGATCAACGAGTATGTGAAAAAGTCTCAAATGGTCAGTACGATGATGCAGTATAGCTTACTTGACAGACGACCGGAAGAACATTGTTTGCCGTTTCTTCAAAATAATGGAATAGGAGTGTTGGCAAGAGGGTGCATAGCCGGTGGATTGTTGGTTAAGAAACCTGCAAAACCATACCTAGGTTATAGTGAAGAAGATGTAAAGAAAGCTGCTGAAGCCATCAAAAGTATTTCGGGAAGAGAACGAACACCGGCCCAAACTGCTATTGGGTTTGTTTTGTCTAATAATGCTATTACTTCAACCATAGTCGGAATTAGGACTTATGCTCAGCTGGAGGAGATGATAAGTCTGTTTCAAACACCATTGCTGACAAATGAAGAGTTGCAAATACTAAGTTCTGTGTTAGATCCCAATAAATATACCCAACACTTATAGCATGATCTTTACTTCTTTAGCGATCGAATCATTTCTCCGTAATGCATTTTTCTGGAACAGGCAGTTACTGCCTGAGCAATTCTTTTGGCTTTTGTAGCTTCTGTCTTTGCACCGTCAATCCAGTTGCTATAGTATTTTCTATGAGAGGGAGGAAGTTGGTTGAAATACAGTAGTGCTGTTGGTTCGTCTTTCAGGCAAGTGATGAGTTCCGTACAGATAATAATTGGGTTTTGATCTAATTCTATTTTAACAGAAAGTACTGCACCCAATCCTTTTCCCAATTTTTTTCTGAGCTCATTTTTTAATGCCATAATAAAGTCGCCGCCGCCCATTGGTACAAGGCTAATACCTTCAAAAGCAATGTGGTCAAGAAAGCCTTTTGTCCTGAAAGCTTTTTTATTGCCCGGTATTAATTGCTGAGCAATTTTTTCTGGGATGTCAATATAAGTCCATCCGGTTTTTTCGCCTTTTTGATCAAATTTTTTAATGACTGCATTAAATTGAATGGGCATGTTGCTACCATTTTATTTTCAGTAAATTATTTCGCTGATCAATATCTGCCAACCTTTGCGTAGGGTCAATTTCAACTGCTGATATGTCGAAAATTTTTCGGGTAGTGGAAATGATATAAGTAGGGTCAACCCATTTCCACTCTTTGTATAATTTAGTGGAATTGCCGTTTTCAATTGGTTTGCTTCCGTACATCACATCCAATGGTATATAATGAAGTTCCTTTGTTCCGTCTTTAAATGTAAGCTGAACATCTACAGGCATTGGCATTTCGCCTAATCTTCTTATTCTTACATTTGTTGTTCCATCGGCTTCCCACAAACTATCTACCGAAAAATTGATCGTCTTGTTGGTATTCAACCAATAATCTTTGTACCAATCTAGCTTTAGCCCGCTTACTTTTTCTGCTACTCTTAAAAAGTCATTGGGATTTGGATGCTTAAATTTCCATTGCCGATAATATTCCAGCATGATTAGATTTCTAATACTGTCGCTCACAATGTAACCAAGCTGGGCAAGAAAAATGGACCCCTTTGAATAAGCATTGGTGTTATAGGCATAATTAGTAGTATAAAAATCTGAAGGTGTTGACATGGCTTCCGCGAAACCGCTTTTAATTAAAGCATAATAGCCTTTATAGCTATCTGCCTGCCTAAATGGAAACTTTGTAGTTTTTTCTAAAAGTTGTTTGGTATTGGCTACTTTGGCGGCATCGCTAATGTGAGGGGAAAGGTTAGCCCAGTTGTTGAGGTAATAATCCATTGCTTCCGAATCTGCAAAATCTGTAAATCCTTCATCAAGCCAAGGGTATAAATATTCATTGGACCCCATCATTTGTTGGTACCAGCTATGCATCCATTCATGAAAGACTAAACCCAGCCCCGGACCCTTAACCAAAGTTGCCATTGCATATTCCATGCCTCCATCACCTCCTTGTATAAAAGAATACTGGGGCCAAGGATATCTCCCAAAACGTTTTTCAATAAATGGAAGTGCTTTTTCGGCTGCCCACAACACATTTTTCCAGGCACTGTCGGTAGACGCATCCTTCTTAAGATAATAAACATTAAGTGTAAGATCCGATCTCACCTTTTTTGATAAATGCTCATAATTTGGATCAGCTGCCCATACGAAGTCATGGATATTTTTACCAGCGAAACGCCATATATTTTTAGTATCTCCGGTCTGTTTTTGTTGAACACCAGTTGCCGCAACCATATATGAACTGTCAATATCTATTTTCACATCAAAATCTCCCCATACGCCGTAAAACTCTCTGGCAATATATGGATTGATATTCCAGCCTGTGTAATCATATTCTGCTAACTTGGGATACCATTGACTCATACTAAACCTAACGCCTTCTTTGTTGTCTCTTCCACTACGCCTGATCTGCAATGGTACTTGGGCTTCAAACACTACACCTATAAGCGCTTTACTCTTTGGAAGTATTGGTTTGTTTAGAACAACTTCCAGAATTGTTTCATGATCTTTTAGTGATTGTTTAATGCCATTAACAACTACTTCAGTTACTTTTTGAATGCCAATTTCATTTGGTTGAAGATTTGCAATCCTGTCTTTTACCCTGGAATCCCAATCTTTTACGTCTTTGCCGTCCTTGTCCTGTCGCAATACTATATTTCCGTGCAACCGGCTATTGATGTCCATACTACTATTTGGTTGAAACGCATTCCAGTAAGTATGAAAAAATATGCGGCTGAGCGTATCGGGAGAATTGTTGAAGTACGTAATGTTTTCTTTTCCGGAAAATCGGTTGGCGACCACATCCATTTTGACATCTATGTTGTAAGCAATTCGCTGTTGCCATCTGTCGGCCTGAGCATGTATCCCTGATCCAAGTGCCATGAAAATAATCGCTATCAAAAATTTGTTCATAAAAAACTTACGCCTGTTTTAGTTAATTAATTTCTATTCACTTTGTTTGGATAATGATGCAGGTTGTGTTTTTGATTTTGAATGATAGCAACCTTCTACCACAATCACAATTTCGCCCTTTACATTTTTTTGGTTGAAGTATTCGTACACTTCCTGAAGAGTTCCTCTTTTTGTTTCTTCAAACATTTTGGTCAATTCTCGGCTAACGCTGCATTGCCTTTCTGCGCCAAACCATGTCATAAAATCCTGCAAGGTTTTTACAAGTCTCATTGGACTTTCATAAAAAACCATCGTTCGTTCTTCTGTTGCCAATAGTTTCATCATGGTTTGTCTCCCTTTTTTTAGAGGAAGAAAACCTTCGAAAGTAAACCGGGTTATTGGTAATCCACTGTTGACCAATGCAGGTACAAACGCAGTAGCGCCGGGTAAGGTTTCAACCCGGATATTGTTTTTTGCACATTCCTTTACCAGTAAATAAGCAGGATCTGAAATGCCTGGAGTGCCGGCATCTGTTATGAGGGCAAAGGTTTTACCGGTCAATAATTGATCCGCTATATGCTGGACAATCTTATGTTCGTTGTGTTGGTGATAAGGTGAAATAGGTTTGGAAATATGGTAATGCTGTAGCAATTTGCCCGATGTCCGGGTATCTTCTGCCAATATCACATCCACGGTTTTGAGTACTTCCAAAGAGCGAAGTGTGATGTCTTGCAGATTACCAAGTGGAGTAGGTACAATGTATAGCATGGTTCAAAGTAAAGATTTGCTCCGCAAAGATGATTAGGTATTTTTTATTTATAACAGATGGTTTGGTATATCTGCACCGATCAGGATTAATTTAAGCTTAAAAAACGTTCAATTTTCTCATTTAAATAATTGGACGTTTGTTTTTTTTATTACTTTTATATTGAATTTATAATTAGCATGAAAAAACTATTACTTCTTATCATTGCGTTTGTTTGTTATAAAACCTCAATGGCTCAATGTAATAAAGTAACTAATCTGAAGTTGTCATATGAAAAAACCAACACTATTAAAGCTGTTTTTTCCTGGCAAGCTCCTTTTTCGGGAAATATACCGGTTGGAT
>JANMZN010000297.1:0-2153 GCA_031383285.1 Segetibacter sp. | reverse complement strand
ATAGAATGAACGCTCTTGCTGAATAAATCATTCAAAATCTTATTGCCACGATAGAGCAATCGCATATCTTCCAAATCTGTAAATCCTCTGTTTTGCATACACAAAAATAATGAATGGCAAAAGATGTGTCCACACGATAGGTAGGTACGGGACTGTCCCTCTGGATTTAGTGTTCAGAAAGACACTTAAATCTAACATAGCTGATAGTACCTGTGTCGGCCAAGAATTATCAAATGTACCGGTCGCAGGACCTGTTTTTCCCTTTGTATTTAAGTCATCTACACAAGCCTTCAACAATCAACAAGAACACTTACGCTAGAAGGAGTTTGTACAAAACAGGCAAAAAAGATTATTGGGTAAAATGGTATTTCTCTTTATTTTACTAATGTGTGGCTTTGTCTGCCGACTCAACTATATTCTTACTTTACAATGCACCTCTTCTCAAATCGCTTTTATGAAAAAGAACCTGCTTTATCTTGCTTTCGTTTTTCTTATTTTTTCGTGCAAAAAAACGGATACTACCAATCCGGTACCCACTACTGCAACGGTTTCTTCGCTTAATTGTTCCGGTGCTGCGGCTGGTAAACTGCCTACCATAGGTATTGCCTATACTGATACCGTTTCTGTTGCCTACTCAGGCGGAAATGGAATAGTTTATAATGCAGGATCGGTTATCATTTCTACAGGCGTTTTCGGCCTTACCGCTACGCTTTTAAATGGTACATTGGCGAATGGTACGGGCAGTATAAAATACAGGGTGACGGGTACACCTGCTGCAAGCGGCTTTGCAACCTTTCCCATTGCTTTTGGTGGACAATCCTGTTCATTTTCATTGCCTGTTGCGGAAGTGCCATTAACCCAATATGGAACTCCTTTTGCCAATGTAGTTGACAGGCAAGATGCCACTATTTATCAGGTAAACATGCGTGCCTTTAGTACACAAAGCAATTTTCAAGGAGTAATAGCTAGGTTAGATTCAATAAAGGCACTCGGCGTCAATGTCATTTACCTGATGCCCATACATCCGGTAGGAACGGTAAAATCAGTGAACTCTCCCTATTGTGTGAAAGATTATAAAGGCATCAATACTGCGTTCGGAAATCTGACCGACCTAAGGGCATTGGTAGATGGTGCACACAGCCGCAATATGAGTATCCTGCTGGATTGGGTAGCTAATCATACCGCATGGGATAATGCATGGACAACCCAACATAAAGACTGGTATTTGCAAGATGGGTTGGGCAATATTGTAAGTCCGCCCGGTAAAGGATGGAATGATGTGGCCCAATTAAACTTTACCAATGCTGCTATGCGGCTTGAAATGATTAGAAGTATGAAGTATTGGGTATATGCTGCGAATGTAGATGGTTTCAGGTGCGATTTTGCCGATGGCCCTCCCTATGATTTCTGGAAACAAGCGATTGATACACTTAGAAACATTACCACCCATAAACTGCTGTTGCTGGGCGAAGGCACTCGCAGCAATCATTATTCTGCAGGTTTTGACTTCACCTTCGGGTTTGGTTTTTTTGGACAAATGAAAAGTATCTTCAACAACAATCAACCTGCAACAGGTATAGATGCGTTGAATACATCAGAGTATATCAATGCAACCAATGGGCAACAAGTGGTGCGGTACATAACCAATCACGATGTAAATAGTTCTGATGGCACTCCGCAGGAACTGTTTGGGGGAATTAAAGGATCTATGGCTGCATTTGTGGTGACTGCTTATATGAAGGGTACCCCCATGATATATAACGGGCAAGAAGTAGGAACACCCTATCGGCTTACCTTTCCTTTTACCGGAGCCGATATTGACTGGAGCCTTAACCCGGATGTAACAGCGGAATACAAAAAAATCATTGCATTTAGAAACAACAGTGCACCTATCAGGCGGGGTGTGCTTACTTCTTATAGCACGGCAGATGTATGTGCTTTTACCAAAGTACAAGCTGCACAAAAAGTATTTGTAGCTGCTAATTGTAGAAACAGCAGCATCAATTATACGCTGCCATTGGGTGTAGCCAACACGACGTGGACAAATGCTATGACAGGAACAAATAGGTCATTGGGTACACAAATTTCATTGCAGCCGTATGAGTATGTTGTTTTGAAGCAGTAGGAATTTGATAATGTGCTCATTTGCTCAT
>JANMZN010000293.1:0-2121 GCA_031383285.1 Segetibacter sp. | reverse complement strand
GATAGAAGGTTAAAATGAAGTTGTTATGCTTTCTCAACATACAACATTTAAAAATTGTGAACGCGTCACTAAATTTTTGCCATTTATTCGTAAAAATCAATATTATTACAATCGAAATACTATCTTAACTACATAAAAAATAAGTATGAAAAAGGTTTTCTATTATTTCTTAATTGGAATCTGCTTGACTTCATGTCAGAAAGAATTAACAGGTGATTTTACCCCAGACCCCGACGATTCAACTTCAAATTTCAACATTGTTTTCAAATTCAAGTTTGATTCAACTCAGCAACGGTTGAATAATTTAGGACAACCAAGTACCATTCCGGTAGGCAATGCAGCACAAAGCCCGGTGTTTAATGTAATGAGTGCACACTATTTGGAACTAGCACCCAATGCCGCTACTTTGCTTGGGCAAGGTGCAGTGTTGTATAAAGCGCCAGAAGTGACTACCGGAGGGGCAGCAGCTATTGATTTTTCATTATCCAAAATGGCTGCAAATGGTGATACTTTCTTCACAATTCCAATCAAACAAGTAGCAGCTGGCAATTATGAATGGCTAAGGGTTTCTCTTGCTTATCAAAACTATGATATTAAGTATCGGATTGATACTTCCTTTCCTTCACCTGGCGGACCTATAGTTATCAATCAGGAAAATACAGGAACCGTTGCTTCTTTTATTGGGTTCAATACTTACCTGACAAACTACAAAATAAAAACACAGACGCTTACTGTAAATGGTAATCGAAAACAAGGATATTGGGCATTTGAATCCAGTTATACTTTACCTTTGGTCGGAGCAAGGACAGATACAGCCTCAGGGCAAGCACCTGATGGGGCAACTACAGTGGTAAATCCTATTCAGGCAACTTCACCCATACCTGCTGGCTCTTGTGTGGTCACTGCTGCATTTAAACCCGGAAAGCTGACTATCACAGGAAAAGAAACGCAGGACATTGTAATAGAAGTTTCGCTTTCTACTAATAATAGCTTTGAATGGACAGAGGTAGTCGCCAATAGCAAATGGGACCCCATCAAAGGCGAAAAAATTGCAGATATGGGTATCAGAGGAATGATTCCTACGATAAAGTAACCTAATCAAAAAACATTGTAACGGCAGCTCGTTTGAGTTGTCGTTTTTATTTGTAAAAAGGATAGTATTGGCTATTTTTCTTACATTTTCGCACATATTTTATTCTCATGTTCGGTTTTTCTCATTAATGGTTTTAAAAATACATTATAGTAGGATGAGCAAATTGTCAAATCAAAAAGCGATTGGTTGAAATAAAAAATTGGATCAGATAATTAGTGTTGCCTACATTGTGTTGAAAAGCATTAAATAAACTTCATCATTTGATTATGAATAAACTATCCTGCACCTCCTTAGCACTTTTTCTTTCGCTTTCTGGTTTAGCACAATCAAATAGTGGTTCTATTCCTGGCTACAGCGAAAGGAACTATACAACAGAAAGAGAATTGGAAGGCCATTTCGATAAAAATCTGAATGCAGCCTCAATAGGTGAAACCATCAAATTCTTTTCTTCTAAACCGCACAATTTGGGATCTGCCGGCAGCAAAGAATTTGCAGAGCAGATAGCTAGCCGGCTAACGAGCTATGGCTTTGACACAAAGATTGAAACATTTAAAGTATTGTTTCCAACACCGGTGGTAAGAATAGTTGAAATGACTGCACCCAATACTTATAAAGCATTGCTGAAAGAGCCGGCATTAAAAGAAGATGCCACATCCGGACAAGAGGGTCAATTGCCTACTTACAATGCATGGAGTGCGGATGGAAATGTAAATGGCGAATTGGTATTTGTCAATTATGGGTTACCAAGAGATTATGATGAGCTGGAAAAAATGGGCATTGATGTAAAGGGAAAAATTGTGATAGCTAAATACGGCCAAAGTTGGCGAGGCATCAAACCCAAAGTAGCGCAAGAACATGGAGCAATCGGTTGTATTATTTATTCTGACCCCAAAGAAGACGGCTACTTTCAGGGGGATGTATATCCCAAAGGTCCTTTTAAAAATGAATATGGAGCACAACGGGGCAGTGTGATGGATATGGTTATTTATCCGGGAGATCCACTGACACCCGGCATTGGCGCAACCGAA
>JANMZN010000286.1:0-10880 GCA_031383285.1 Segetibacter sp. | reverse complement strand
ATCTTGCGGAATACCATTGCCGTTATCTTTCACCATTATTTCTACTTTGTCATGTAATTGGTTTGTGATTACTGTAACTAAAGGTTTGAAACTATCACCAAGAAGGTTCTTCTTTTCTGCAACTGAATAGAATGCATTGTTATATAAATTGAGCAACACCCTTCCCATGTCTTGCGGTATAACTTCTATCATTCCTATGCTATCATCAAATTCTGATTTGAAATCTGCATTGAATGACTTGTCTTTTGCCCTTAAACCATGATAAGCTAGGCGTAAATATTCATCTGCTAAAGCATTAATGTCTGTTGGTTCTTTTTTGCCTGAGCTACTTCGCGAATGTTGCAGCATTCCTTTTACAATGGCATCAGCACGTTTACCATGGTGATTAATTTTTTCTTCGTTGCTGATTACATCATCAGCAATAGCATTTACCTCATCCAAGTTTCCCTTTTTAATTTCATCTTTTAATTCAACCAATAATTCTTTATTTACTTCCGAAAAATTATTTACGAAGTTTAACGGGTTCTGAATCTCGTGTGCTATGCCAGCTGTAAGTTCTCCCAGGCTTGCCATTTTTTCTGATTGAATCAAAAGTGCTTGAGTTGTTTTTAATTCGCCAAAAGCTTTTTCAATCCGTTTCTTATCCTTGTTCTTCTGAACATATCCATATAGGAGAAAAATACCCAACAGTAAAAAAGCACCTATTGCCAAATACTGCAGGTTTCGGGTACGTTTTGTAATGGCATCCTTTTTTTCCTGTTCGGCTTTTTGTTTTTCCAATTCATTTCTGAACTTTTCTTTTTGTGCTTCTTTTCTTATTTCTTCTCCCTTAATTTTCTCTATCAGCGAAACATATTGTTTATAATGGTTGAGTGCTCCAGTACCATCACCCCTTGCCGAATCAATCTGTGATGCCAGTAATTCCATATCGCTTGTAGTCTTGACATCAAACCAAAGCTTCTTGAAACCAACAAGGGCCTCGTCGTTTAGTTCTTTCGCTTTGCTATAATTTTTCAGCCCATAATAATCTAGCGCCAGCGAGTGAAGCCAAACAGGTTTCATACTTTGCATGTTCAATGAATCTGCAATTTTTACAGATCGGGCATGATAGCTGATTGCACTATTGAAATCCCTTTGTTTAGCATATACCGACCCTATATTATTCAAGACATTCGCTTTCTCGAAAAAATTTCCTGCAGAGTCAAACAAATGCAGACTTTTTTCAAAATTCAGTAAGGCATTTCCATCATCATTACTATCGCTGTACGACAGTCCGATCCACATATAAACAGATCCTGCATTGTGATATGGCTTGCTTTGCTTTGCACATATTTCAATCAACTTGTTATAGTATTCAATTGCCTTAGCAGTATTATGTTTTGAATAATAAAATCCACCCACAGCAGCTAGTACATTAAAGAGGGTGTTCGTGTCTTTTACGTTATACAAAATATTAAGGGCAGCCTGGTAATTTTCCAGAGCCTGTACATCTTCACCATTATCCCTGTAAAGGTCTGCTAGTTGAGCAAGACTACTTGCAAGCCCTTTGGTATAGCTCAGTTTCCGGGAAATTGCAATCGCAGATTGAATAGATTCGAATGCCTTTGTAAAATTTCCGGCTGACCTCGAAAAGCTACTAATAAATCTATATCCATTAACTATAAACGCACTGTCTTTGATTTCACTAAAAATTGCCAGGCTCTTATACATGTTGGTAAAGAACATGGCAGAGTCCTTCCTTCCGTCTAGTGATATGGTAGCAATATGATAAAGAAATTCTGCAGTCCTTTTTTGATTACGGGTTTTCTCAATAGCTTTTAGACGGGTATCGTTATATGCCTCTACTTTTGTCCAGCTTATTTTATCATTTATAGTATAATAAACAACCACTGAATATAATAAGTTATGCTCCTGATCAAATAAATTCTCCCTTACTTCTTCACTTTGAGTTTTTGAAAGAAGTTTATCCACTAGATTCAATGCAGGTTCAGCATAGAGTAGGTTGTCTTTTTTTTCGCAGGCTTGAATTAAAGCCATGTAAATCCTCAGTTTTGTTGTATCCTCTTTTGCATTTTTCAGTAATACATTAAGAGAATCCATTACCCTGTTTTGGGAAAAGCTGGAATACTGTGAAAAATATATGAAAGCCAGAAAAATAATTTTTCTCATAAAATTTTATTTAGTTCACTTTATATTAAATCAATTTAGACAGGTAATAAAATTATAAATGCTGTTCCTTCTCCCTCTTTCGTTTCCACTTTTAACTCCCCTCCATGTGCCTTTACAATATCATAACTCAAACTCAATCCCAAACCAGTTCCTTGCCCTGTGGGTTTGGTGGTAAAGAAGGGTTGAAAAATTTTATCTATTATTTTTTGAGGAATGCCCTTGCCATTGTCTTTCACTTTTATCAGGACCTCACCCCGGTCGGCACCAACGGAGCGGGATGAGCGACTTGTACTAACCGAAACTGTCGGTTCATAATTTTCAATGCCTGACTTCTTTTTTTCATCCACTGCATAAAAAGCATTATTAATTAAATTCAAAACAACTCTTCCAATATCTTGCGGAATGATATTGATGTTTCCAATTGATGAATCAAAATC
The DNA here is from genome assembly GCA_031383285.1 of Segetibacter sp. GTDB lineage: Bacteria > Bacteroidota > Bacteroidia > Chitinophagales > Chitinophagaceae > Segetibacter. The sequence continues at coordinate 8,274 of JANMZN010000286.1, read as the reverse complement.
TGTTTTCAATGTTGCATTGAATGATTTGTCTTTTGCCATAATTCCATGATGAGCAAAGCGTAAATATTCTTCAGCCAATGCATTGATATTTGTGGGTTCTTTTGCGCCTGAATTGCTTCTACTGTGTTGCAACATTCCTTTTACTATTTCGCCTGCTCGTTTACCATGGTGGTTTATTTTTTCAAGGTTTTTTTTGATGTCAATCGCTATTAGTTTGGCTTCAGCTAAATCACCTTTATCCAATTCTGCTCCCATTTCATCCATCAACTCATTACTCACTTCGCTAAAATTGTTTACAAAATTCAACGGGTTTTGAATTTCATGGGCAATGCCGGTAGTAAGCTCACCAAGACTTGCCATTTTCTCAGATTGGATGAGTTGAGACTGAGTAGACTTTAAATTTTCCAAAGTTTCTTCAAGCAGTTTATTGGTCTTTTGCTTGTGTTGATTGCTCCGGTAAAGTATAAAAGCAATCATAAAAAATACACCAAGTCCTATAAGTAGTAAGTAAGCCCGCATTCTGCTATTCTCTAGTTTTCTATCGTTCTCTAGTGTTTGTAATCTTAACTGTTCTTCATAGCTTATGTTTTGATATTTGGATAGGTTAATAATTTCTTTCTCTTTTAAACTATCGCCGATTTGCTTTGCCATTGCCATATAGTTATAAGCACTATCAGCATTACCAACTTTATCATAAGCAAGCGCAAGTGCTTCAAAAGCCAATGCCATTTCAGGAATTATTACCCCACCTTTTCTAAAATTAAATACAGCCAATTGTGCATGCAGAAGGCTAGAGTCTCTAACTCCTTTCATGTCATAAAATTTAGAAAGGGAAACATAGGTTTGCCCCAATGAAATATAATTATCGTCTTGTTTCTTAATTAATGCTAAACCCTCAAATAGATATTTTTTTGCCGAGTCCAGTTTTCCTAACAATAGATAAGTTTCGCCAATTACCGAATAGGGTACTCCACTGTAAAGACCTATAGCATTCTGCTTATCATTTTCTACTGACTGAAATTCGTAATAAATGGCAGAATCTAATTTACCTTCTTCTGTATAAGCTACAGCTATATTGCTATTGATAGCTGACAACAAAAAATAATCTTCCTTTCCTACATCTACCATTTCCTTTGCTTGTAGTAATTCAATTAATTTTCTTTTATTATTCCTTGTAGCTCCATATAAAATGCCGAGGCAATTTTTTATGTATCCTTTTAATAAGGCTTGCAATCTGATAGAATTATCTGATTTAAGAAACTGCCTGATAAATGGTGTTTCCAAAATACCCTTTCCAACATCATTATCTTCTGCCACCTTTGAAGCATCAATCAATGCACTTATTGACTTTGAATATTCCCCATTACTTAACATTGTATAACCTGCAATTGATAACAATAATGCTTCGTAATATTTCTGGTTTAATTTACGAGAAATAGTCAATGCCTTTTCTACATAAAACAACGAACTATCTCTATTAATTTCAGCAAAATCAAAACCAGCCTGAGCATATTGATTTAACAAAGCAGAGTCAGATGAAATAGATTGCGGCGAATGCTTTGCATTGCCTGTAGCTTGTGAGAAAGACGCTAAGGGTTTAATAGACCAAAAGCAAGCAATAACAAACCAAAGAAAATAATGCTTAGACATTAGTATAATTATTTAATAGGTAATTGAATAATAAACTCGCTTACTACGCCCCGTCCGACCGGGCAATACGGGTGGGCTTCCTTCCTTTCCACCTTTAGCTCCCCTCTATGTGCCTTTACAATATCATAACTCGTATGAATCAAGGATTGGCACCGATGGATGGATTGCATAGATTTCGTTTTCATGATACTAGTCTTTTAAAAGTTAAGCTTTTGTTTCCAAAATTGATCAGCAATCCAACTTCGAGTTTGTTTGCTTTTAAGTAATTTAAAACTTGTGCAAGATGGACATCCTCCAATTCGATTACCGCTTTTAGCTCCACCAACACTTTTCCTTCTACAACAAAATCTGCTCTTCTAGTTCCGATCGGTTTCTGCAGTTCCTTATAAAAATATCCTGCTCAACCTGCCGTGCATAGGAAAGTCCGGTATTAGATAATTCCCATGCTAATGCCAGTTGGTAAATCACTTACTGAAATCCATTTCCAAGAAACTTGTAAACTTCAAAAGAAGCTCCAATAATTTTTTCAGTTATTTCTTTATATTCTAACGCTACCATATTTTAATCAGTGTAATCATTAAATCCTATAAATCCGCGATTCAAACATTGTGATTCAGACAACAGGTAATTGAATAATAAACACACTCCCTTCTCCCTGTCCGACCGGGTCATCTGGGTGGGCTTCCTTCGTCTCCACCTTCAAATCCCCTCCATGCGCCTTCACAATATCATAACTCAAACTCAAACCCAACCCCGTTCCCTGTCCCGTAGGTTTGGTGGTGAAGAATGGTTGAAAAATTTTATCTAATATTTTTTGAGGTATGCCGTTGCCGTTGTCTGCAACTCTAATTTCAACACTATTATATAACTTTTTTGTACTGACAGATACCGTTGGTTGATAATCAGCAATCCCTGATTTCTTCTTCTCATCTACCGCGTAAAATGCATTTGTTATTAAATTCAAAATCACTCTACCTATATCTTGAGAAATGATATTGATGTTTCCAATTGATGAATCATGATCAGTTTTCATGGTGGCATTAAACGATTTGTCTTTTGCCCTTAAACCATGATAAGCCAATCGTAAGTATTCATCTGCCAGTTTATTAATATCGGTTGGTTCTTTTTTACGGCTACCGCTGCTGGAGTGTTGCAACATTCCTTTTACAATGGCATCCGCTCTTTTGCCGTGGTGAAGAATTTTTTCTTCGTTGCTGATTACATCATCAGCAATAGCATTTACCTCATCCAAATTTCCCTTTTTTATTTCATCTTTTAGTTCAACCAATAATTCCTTATTTACTTCCGAAAAATTATTTACGAAGTTTAACGGGTTCTGAATTTCATGAGCAATACCTGCTGTAAGTTCTCCCAAGCTGGCCATTTTTTCTGATTGAATGAGTTGCTTTTGAGTTACCTGTAGTTCACTTAATGCATCTTCTGCTCTACGCTTTTCTGTTTGCAGTTTTATCAGATCTTCTTCTGCTTGTATGGCATGTGCTTCTGCTATTTTTAAATCGTTGAATCGGGTAAAAGTGAGATTGAATACAGCGGCGAAACGTTCCAATAAATTCATTGTTTCTTCCGGCTGTTCATCGGGAGATGCCATACCAATAAATCCTTTATTGAAATAAGCGATGTATTGAAGTCTTCTTTTTTGTTCAAGGCCATCTTTGAAAGGAACATGCAAACTTTCAAGATGCTGAAAGTATTTTTCCAACTCTTTTCCTTTCATATCAATCATCAACGATTTCTTTTTTCCCTTCCACCCTTCAAACATTTTTTTGAAAGTGGGATTGTCATTCATGTTTGATTCAAATGCTGAGCTTACTTTACTTCCATCTTCATCTGTTATCCAAAATTCTGCTTCGCCGGTTTCATTTTTTATAATGTTGATGTATAAACGGTTTGGCTCAATGCCGAGTAGAATTAATTGCTTAAAAAGAAGCACTGCTGTTTCTGCAAGCTCATCACTCTTCTGCATCGCTAATGTTCTGCTTCTTACTCTTTCCAAGGCAGTTTCAATCTGTGCTTCTTTTGCCTGTGCTTCTGCTTTTTGCAGATCAAGAAAACGGGTATAGGTTTGTTCAAAAACTTTTGCAAAACGTTTTAATATTTCCTCTTCTTTAATGGGTACTTCAGTTATAACTACAAGATATCCCTGGGTGAAAGTTGCACAACTCAGTTGCTGCCATTTTGGTTTTGGTATCCCTGCTGCTGCTTGTGTTTCAAATACTGCCTTTGCAACTGGTATGGTCATCAGCCAATCATAATGTTGCACTAATTCCTGCCCCTCCAGAATTTCTTCCTGATAAGACGTACCTGCGAGCCATGCCTGGTATATATTTTCATGCGTCCTGTCGCCCACATTTGGTAATACCAGGTCGGGCATATATCCATTACCACCGCTCAGCCACCATTCATCCACCGTTTTATTTTTATCGCACAGCACAAAGCCACATGACCATAAGTCAGGAACCAGTGCATTCATTTGAGCAAAAAGTGTTTGCGATGCAGCCGCCAGTTCCGTACTCTTTTGCATGGCAATGGTTGCCGAACGCACTCTTTCCAACGCCGCTTCTATTTGTGCTTCTCTTGCCTGTGCTTCCGCTTTTTGCAGATCAAGGAAACGGGTATAGGTCTGTTCAAAAACTTTTGTAAAGCGTTCTAGTAGCTGAAGTGATTCTGCTGGTCGGGGTTCATGTGTTGACAACGCCATCATTCCTTTTGAAAAATAGGCGATATAAATTAACCGCCGATCACCCGAGAGCAGTTTTACCGGAAATGTTTCTTTGCCTACCAATTTATTCCGGTATTGATTGTACTTCTTCAATTCGTCTTCTTTCAGTTCCAATACCAACGTTTTTTGCTGATCTTTCCAACCTCTGAACATTTTATTCATCACGAAAGGCTCATCTATTTTATGCCTGAAAGTTTGCCGCATTTTATTTCCGTGAAGCGTTGCAGATATCTCAACCACACCTTCGGATTCCTTTATAATACCTATGGTACATTGCTCTGCAGGTTCTCCTAATTGCTTTAGTTGCTGAAAAAGTACCAGAGAAGTATCTTGTAATTCCTCGCTATGTTGCATAGCCATTGATCTTGCACGAATTCTTTCTAATGCCAATTGAATTTGTGCTTCTCTGGCTTGGGCTTCGGCTTTTTGCAAATCCAGAAAACGGGTATAGGCTTGCTCAAATACTTTTGCTATACGTTTCAAAACATCGAATTCTACAATCGAAATCGTTTGGCCTGAGTAACTGTCTATCCACAATGCAGAATGCTTTTCTGCTGCTAACGATATCGTATAACTTGGAGCCTTTAATTGAAATTCTCTTACCCTCACAGGTATTTGATTAAAGTCGTTATACTTCCCTGCGTATTTAAAAAAACTGTTTTTTTCCTCAAACGAATAGCTCTTGTTGTAAACATTTTCCGCTTTTTCTTTTGCCATCCACATGTCCCTGACAATTCCACTCTCACTATAATCTTCTTCTGTATACGGAAGGATTACAAGAATAGGTGCCGCTAAATGATCAGGGGCTGCTACCCATTGAACGATATCTTTTGAACCTTCCGTGAATAATTGAATGCCCGCACCCTCAAACACTAACCCCAATACTTTTAGTTTTTCAAACACAACAACCATTACTTCTTTCAGCTCTTCGCTTTTGTGCATCGACAAGGAACGGCTACGAACTCTCTCCAAAGCTGCTTCAATCTGTGCTTCCTTTGCCTGCGCTTCTGCTTTTTGCAAATCAAGAAAACGCGTATATGTTTGGTCGAATACTTGTGCAAACCGTTTAAAAATATCATGAGATTGCGGCACTGGTTCGTAAGTAATAAATAATAAAAAGCCTTTTGAAAAATAAACACAATGAAATATTTGAAAAGTCGGTAAGGGATGACCTGCAGTAATTCTGGAATCTAAAATTTCTCCCACTACAGGCAGTGTACGCATATACTTGTAATGTCTTACCAATGCTTCACCACCTATTTCTTCCACATGAAATGTGTCTCCCTTTTCATAAGCTTCTTTCATATGAATAAATGAAGGGTCTTCTGTACACGGTGCATGTGCAGATGGTTGCATGACACCCTCGCTGCTTATCCATAGCGTAATGCCTTGTTTATCCTCATCCCAGATACAATAACCTGCACTCCATGCGGGTATTCCTAATGCCTGTACCTGAAGAAACAGGTTGTTCGCAGCTTCAGGCAGTTCTTCGCTTCGCTGCATCGCCATTGTTCTGCTTCTTACTCTTTCCAATGCAGTTTCAATTCTTGCTTCTCTAGCCTGTACTTCTGCTTTTTGCAGGTCGATGAAACGGGTATATGACTGGTCAAATACCTGCGCAAACCTTTTAAATATATTATTCTCTTCCGGTGTATAGGGAATACCTGCATAGTTGACGACAGCGAGAGTAATATGCTGCATCAATACAGCGGACCTTGCGAAACCCACGCAACTCAATAAATAATCTTTCCTGTCCTGTGGAATATTTTTCAAACTTGTGTTTTCAAATAAATGCTCAAGCCATTTATTCTTTTCTTCCCAGGTTGGCGAATCGGCGAAAAAGTCCAATTCATTTTTTTGTGCTTCAATAATATTATTCATTACAGGATTATCCACATAAGGAATAAACATTTTTACAGGGTATGGCTGACCAGGTGAAGCCAACCAAAAGTCAATGTCATCAGAGTGATTATTTATGGCAAAACTTGCACTATCGAACTGCAAATTTAATTTCTGAAGTTGTGTTGAAACCACATGTATAACCTCAAGAAGCTCTTCACTTTTTTGCATTGCCATTGCTCTTGCACGAACTCTTTCCAGCGAAGTTTCAATCTTTGCTTCCCTTGCTTGCGCTTCTGCCTTTTGCAAGTCGAGGAAACGCGTATAGGTTTGGTCGAATACCTGGGAAAATCTTTCTAATAACAGCGTTGTTTCTATAGCTAGGGCCTCTACCGTAGAAATGGAAATAAGCCCTTTTGTAAAATATCCTGCACCTACAAAGCGGTGGGAATTTGTATAATCCGTATGATCTGTTATACCACTCACTAAACTCCTGTGAGCAACCCAATCTGCAAGGTCTTTTCCTGTAAGTTCAATTACGGTTGATTTTTTATTTTCTTTCCATGACTTAACTAGTTTTTGAATTAAGGCAGGTTCATCAATATTAAAATTATAAGTGCGATTTACTTGTGCTCCGCTGCCATCAGACCCGGTAATGTTGAATTCTACAAAACCTTCAGTTTCTTTAATGATGCCGATGGTTATCTGGTGAGGGCTTTCTCCCAATTCTTTAAACTGCTGAAAAAGCTCAAAAGCAGTTTCGGAAAGCTCCTCACTTTTTTGCATAGCCATTGTTCTTGCACGCACTCTTTCCAATGCCAATTGTATCTGCACTTCTCTTGCCTGTGCTACGGCGTTTTCAATATCCAGATACCTTTTGTAAGCCAGTTCAAAAACGTTACGAAAACGCTTCACCAAATTCAATTCTTCTTCATTCAAAGATGCATACGTGGAAAGCCCCAAAGCAACCGCACCTATTGAATACCAGTAATAGTTTAATGAGGTAGCAGCATTGAGATAGCTATCTGCAAACTGGTTGGTTGTTTTCTGATATTCATACCAGTCCTGAACTTCCGCTCCATTAAAACTCTTTTTGAAAAGTTCTTCCGGACTTTTAAGCATTTGATGTACAAACTCAAATTGTGCAGGGTGAAGCTTGTAATCAACTTCTGTAATCAGTGTTTTATCATGCTTTGCATAAAATTCATAGTTGATGTAAGTGCCTTTGCCTTCATAAATAATTGCAGTTTGAACATTACGTATCTCTCTTACTTTCAGCAGTTCGAGTTGTTCAGAAATAATGCGGCAAACATGCAACATGTCATCAGGCTTGCTTATGCTCATGGCAACTGTTCTTACTCTTTCGAGTGAAGCTTCAATTTCCAGCTCACGGTTTTGTGATTCTACGACTTTTCTTTTTTGCGCCAGTTCTTCAATGGTTTCTTCTAATAAAATTGCTGTGGTACGTTTTACTTTTTCGGTTCTGTCGAGTTTAAATGTTGTTATCTCTAATTCTTTTGCAGCTTCTTTTGTAGCTTTTAATAAATCGGTTTTTTCTTCATCAGTCAAATGCTCTGATTGCTGTATGAAATTGAGTATGGTTTTAAAATGTTGGTTCATTTATCTTTCTTTTAAAGCCACACAACAGGTGGTTTGATTATGCATTTATAAATTATGGTTAGCAGCCCGGGCTAATGCTGCATTAGACAACGTACGACCGGCCAAACATTCTGTAAATGCAACTTGAATGTCTTCTATAGAATTTCCTTTGATTGACTTTGCTTTCATATAAACCGTATGCTGACATCCTTACTTTCTCAGATTATGACAAAGGAATACAAATTATAAACTCACTCCCTTCTCCATTTTTTGTTTCTACTTCCAACTCTCCACCATGCGCTTTGATAATATCGTAGCTCATTGATAAACCCAGTCCTGTCCCTTGCCCTGTTGGTTTAGTGGTATAAAATGGTTGGAATATCTTGTTAAGTACATCTTGCGGAATACCATTGCCGTTATCTTTCACCATTATTTCTACTTTGTCA
>JANMZN010000280.1:0-5067 GCA_031383285.1 Segetibacter sp. | reverse complement strand
TTTTGCTTCCAGGTACCACACCACACCATTGTTTTGCCGTATTTTCTCTGCCATTTGTGCGGCTTCTGTTCGCGGAACTCTTGGGTCATTTCCTCCTTGAACAATGAACAGCGGATGCTTTATTTTTTCGGCATGGTTGAGCGGAGAAATTTTTTCCAGAAAAGTGGCCATTTCGGGGTCTCTTTCATCGCCATATTCTACTCTTCGCAAATCGCGGCGGTAACTTTCGGTATTTTTCAAAAATGTATTAAAATTGGAAATGCCTACTACATCAATCGCACATTTTATTTTGCTGCTGTAGAATGTTGAAACTGCCAAGGTCATATAACCGCCATAACTTCCTCCTGTTATCATAATGCGGTCCTTGTCTAGTTGTGGTTGTTGTGCAATCCAATCAAGGAGAGCCCCAATGTCTTTGACTGATTCTTCTCTTTTAAAACCATTGTCTGCAGATAAAAAAGTTTTACCATAACCTGTAGATCCTCTCACATTTGGGTAAATGATTACTACTCCCATTTCGTTTAGGTAATAATTATTTGCACCTTGAAATGTTGGCAACGATTGCCCCTCTGGTCCACCGTGAATGTTGATAATGACCGGTCGCTTTCCTGCGAATGATTTGGGTGGGCTAAACATAAATCCACTGATCATTTTATCATCAAAACTTTTCCATTGTATTAATGAGGGTGGTAGAATGGCTTGAGTTGGAATACCCCCTGTTTCACTCTCTGTCCACCGGCTATATTTACCTGATTGCGAATTGTAAACAAATACATCAGATGGCGATTGAGCATTGTTAATGGTGATAGATAAATCAATTCCGTTTTTATGAAATGATAATCCTGAATAAACGCCTGTTGGCAGCGATTTGATCTGTCTGAACTGATTGGTAGTAGTATTCAGCATATAAAGCATAGACAAGCCGTCTTCATTGGTTGTAAAAGCCAATTGCTTTCCATCTTCACTTAGGTCTAGGTCAGTTACACCCCACTTGATAGAAGAGGAAAGGTATTGAATGGTGCCTTTTACTACATCCATATATGCAAGCCGGGTAAATTCATTGTCCTTATCTGTGGTAAAATATATTCGTTGCTGGTTTTTACTAAATACGCCTTGTCCATACGCCACTTGTTTTTCATCCTGTGGGGTAAGCGGTTCTTTGGTACCCTCTTTTACATTTACTAACCAATAATGAGACTCATTAGCAGAAATAGACTGAAGCAACAACAATTGATCATCGTTTGGAGACCAATCCAACACGCCCCATCCGCCACCGGATAGCGAAAGAAGCATTTTATTGCTGGCAGGATGAGTAGGGTCCATTATGTAAATGTCGCGGTCAGCACCGTTACGGCTTGTTGATCCATAGGCTATCCATTTGCCGCTATTGCTGAATTTGATTCCGCCATTTTGTGAACGTTTACCGTCTGTAAGTAAAGTACTTTTTCCCGTTGCCAGATCATATCGGTAAATTTGAGCAAATTCATTGCCGCCAATATCTTTTGTAAATAAAAAATAATGGCCATTTATAGGATCGAATTGAGCATTGGTTATGGGCTCATTGAAAAATGTCAATTGCTTTCTGGAACCCAAAGGTGAATTTACTACATGTAGTTGATTTACATTACCAAACCGGGTACTAATGATCATTTCTTTTTTTGTAGGATTCCAATCGCAAAATGCAGCAGCTCTCGATTCCGAATAGGGGAGTACATCATCGGCAATAAAAGTTGGAATGGGCGGAATACCTTGTGTAATTAGATTTGAACCGGGTTTGATGGTATCTTGTCCATATAGGAATTGTGTACTAACAAGAAGGAAAAACAGAACAGATTTCATTATTGATTCATTTGGTACAAAAAATTGAAGCTAAGTTATTTTAGTATTATATCAGGCAATTTCTGAGCTATTAAAAATTTATAATTTGCGTTTTTCAAGCAGTGATGTTTGAGAAATTGATTTTTAATTTGAATAATTTAAATCCTAATAATGCATTCTTATTTCGTTGAAAACACCTTCAGACCTTACCTTTGCCGCTTATGCATTATGTGACTGTAGAAGGACTTAGTAAAAGCTTTGGCATCAATCCTCTTTTCAATAATATCTCATTTCACCTTAGCGAAGGTGACAAGATTTCTTTGGTAGCCCGCAATGGAGTTGGAAAAAGTACCTTGCTTAAAATACTTGCCGGTCAGGAAACTGCCGATTCTGGTACTGTTTGGATCAACAAAGATGTAACCGTTGCACTTTTTGAGCAGGATCCCAAATTTGATGAAAGTAAAACTATTTTAGAGAATATTTTCCATACCGATACGCCTGTTTTAAGAGCAATCAGAGATTATGAAGCAGCCATTGATGAAGGTGAAGATGCTGATCCTGAAACTTTTAATGCCGATGAGAATGGCCAGCGTATTGCAGATGCATTGGAGAAGATGGATGAATTTGATGCTTGGTCATTCGAATCAAAAGTGAAGGAAATATTGGCTAAACTTAATATTCATCATCTTCAACAACCTGTTGCTAACCTTAGCGGTGGTCAGCGAAAAAGAGTGGCCTTAGCGCAAACCTTGATTGATATAGGGTTTGAGCACCAACATACGCTATTGATTATGGATGAACCAACCAACCACCTCGATGTTGAGATGATTGAGTGGCTTGAACATTATCTGAATGGAGAGCATGTAACCTTACTACTTGTTACCCATGATCGTTACTTTTTAGATGCCGTTTCTGATGAGATTTGGGAGATGGAGCGAAGTGAACTATACACTTACAAAGGTGATTATGCCAATTATCTTGAGAAAAAAGCAGCACGAATTGAAAGTGAGCTTGCAACCATTGATAAAGCTAAAAATACTTTTAGAAAAGAGTTGGAGTGGATGCGCAAACAACCAAAAGCAAGAACCACCAAAAGTAAATCAAGGCAGGATAATTTCTATGAGATAGAGGCGGTGGCTAAAAAGAAAATAGAAGATGCACAGCTTCAATTGGAAGTGAAAATGACCCGTTTGGGTGGCAAAATAGCCGAGCTGAAAAAGGTAAACAAAAGCTATGGTGAGAAGACCATTTTAAAAGGTTTTGATTATACTTTCAGCAAGGGGGAAAGGATAGGAGTAATCGGCAAAAATGGAGTTGGGAAAAGTACTTTTTTAAATATTCTCCAAGGCTTAGAACAACCTGATAGCGGAAAGGTAAACGTAGGAGATACTGTTGTTTTCGGCAATTTTAGTCAGCAAGGTCTTGAGTTTAAGGAGGATATGCGAGTAATAGAGTATGTAAAAACATTCGCCGAAAGTTTTCCATTGGCAAAAGGCGGAAGCATTAGTGCATCACAATTTTTGGAACTGTTCCTTTTTCCTGGCGATAAGCAATATACATATTTAACCAGCCTTAGTGGCGGGGAGAAAAAACGATTGCAATTATTGGTTATTCTATTTCAGAATCCGAATTTCCTCATACTTGACGAGCCTACCAATGATCTTGATTTGCCTACATTAGGTGTACTTGAAAACTTTTTAAGTGAATTTCAAGGATGTGTTCTTATAGTAAGTCACGACCGTTATTTTATGGATCGTTTGGTAGATCATTTATTTGTATTTGAAGGTGATGGCGAAGTTCGGGATTTTCCGGGCAACTATACGCTGTACCGTGAATGGTTAAAAGCAAATGAGAAGAAAGGGGACAAATGGGCTGATTTTAATAAGTTGAAAAGCAGCGGAGCATCTACGGAAGAATTGAGCAGTGGAAAAACAAATGGTCAAACAAAGAACAACTTGCAGAAAGATGAAGTAAAAAAGAAGGCAACATTCAACGAGAAAAGGGAATATGAATTGCTGGAGAAAGAAATTGCTTCATTAGAATCAGAAAAAACCAAGCTTGAAGCAAATATTGGCTCCATGCCATTTGAAGAAATTCAGAAAGCGAGTATCCGAATAGGGCAGTTGTCAACTTTATTAAGCGAAAAAGAAATGCGTTGGTTAGAACTTGCTGAAATAATGTAAGGGAATTATTGAAGTATTTTTCTTTTGAATAAGACCTTGTTGTCGGGCAAAAAAACTTGTTTTTGGTTATTAAATACAAAATCAGAGAATGCGCTATCAGAGGTAAAAGCGTCTTTCTTTTTTAATATTTTGTCATCCATAATGTTGATGAGCAAATGTGTTTTAGTTGCTTTTTCTATTTTGGCAACGAAATAAGTTCCTGTTTTATCTACTTTCAGAAGTATGTATTTGTTGTGACTATTTTCGATGACTGTTGCCTTGCCTGTTATTGAATCTTGATCTCCATTTTCAAAATCGCGGTAAAAAACATGAAGCAAATGATTATCTGAAGTGGAAATGTTTAATTTCACGCTGTCCGAAACCCAGTTACCAACAATGTTTTCCGGGTGCTTGATCTGTTTACCAATCAGTGTAAACTTTGATTCATAAGGGCATCCCGTAGAAAAATAAGGATAACCACCATTGCAGAAAATTGGCTAATTAATTTTATAGGTTTCATAACGTCAGGTTGATGTTCGAAGTTAACCGCTTTTCCATTTTGGAAATATGATTCATATCTTGTTTTAAAAAATCTTGTTTTCAATTGAAATGTATGTTTACTCCATATTAACTTTGGCAAATAGGTTAGAATTACATTTAAAAACATAAATATGGAATTGTCAGGAGTCGGATCAAGAGTAAATCATCACTTATATGGTGTAGGAGTAATTACAAAATTGCACAAGAAAGTGTATGAAGTTTGCTTTATAGAACAAGGCATAAAAACAGTCTCCAAGGATTTTGAAATGGAAGTCATTGACAGAATAGAAGCTGAGCACAATATTTCCTTTTCTGAAGCTGAAGATGCACTTATAAGAATACTTGAAGCATACGGTGGAGTAACGGATATGGTGCCATTAGGTGACCGATGGAAAAATGGGATGATGATCCTTCGACCTGGTGATAAAAGCCTGAAAGAAAAAGAAGTAGAGCTAGATGTTTTCTTCCACAAAATAGTAATGTTGAGGGACAGGCTTAGAGTAATGGAGCAAAAGATCAACGCCCACAAAATAATGACCGATGATGA
>JANMZN010000268.1:0-3795 GCA_031383285.1 Segetibacter sp. | reverse complement strand
GAGTAGTATAAACAAGCGTTACCAATCCTGTTGAAGGACTGTTGTAATTAACCGCCCATCCCGTAGGAGCATTAACAGTTGCAAATGTTCCTGAGATAGTTGTAGCAGCAATAAAAGTTACCTGGTCATTGTTGGCAGGGGTATATCCAATGGTAACATTTAAAGTACTACCACTAATTAAAGCAGTACCCGTTACGGTTATTTTATCATAATCAGAACAGGCAGTGGTTGTTCCGTTTATTTCGATATTAAGCGCACCATTTGTTGTTAAACCATTGCTGAAAGTTTGACAGCCGGGAGAGTTTCCCGGTGCTACAATTCCTGAAGTATTATTAAAGAATACACTTCCTGAATAAGTACCCGATCCTTTGTAGGTGCCATTATTTATAATATTAGAAGACAAACTAACAGTTCCGTTATTAACAAAATTGGAACCATTATAAGTTATACTATTCGTACCACTTAACGTAGCGCCAGAGGCAATATTAAATGTACCAGAATGTGTGCTTACAGCGGCCCTGTTCAATCTAAGATTACCAGAAGTTACATTTATAGTACCTGCATTTACTAAATTAACATTGGCATCTAAAGTGGTAATAGAATTGGTTTTATTAATAGTGCCATTATTAGTAAGCGTAAAGAAGTTTGACCCACCAAGACTATTTAAAATTCCTGCTGAGTTGCCAATGTTAAAAGTTGCATTATTAAGAATTTCTGAGTTAGTGCTACCACCATCGTAAACAATATTTCCGGTTGAATTCCAGTTGATTGTTCCATTGTTTGTGATGTAGTGGTTACCTCTTAACCCAACATTACCGGTAATATTTAAAGTAGCACCATTATCTATTTCAGTATTTGCATTCGCCGTTAATGTACCACCAGACCAATTAAATGTAGAAGCATTTAAAAACTGTAATTTGTTGTTCCCTATAATTGATCCTGAGGTAAGGTTTAGCGTAGTGCTTGATGGAATTTGAACAACAGGAGTTTGAATAGCGATATCGCCGCCTGAATTATTAATTGTTCCTCCACCGGTAATTGAGGTTCCACTGCCAAAAGTTGTGTTTGCATTTAATAGTGTTAATGTAGCGCCTGATGAAACATCAATTGTTCCAAAATTATTAAATACTGCAGAGCTGAAACGAAGTGTTCCGGCCGATGTAAGAATTACTCCGCTGTTATTATTAAATATAACTCCGCCATCAAAAGTTGTAATAACTGTTCCTGATTTTGAAAGAATACCAGTAGAAGTATTATTTATAGTGAATGAACCACTACCGCCTTTTACAAATGCAGCATTTGCGCTCATATTAAAGACGCCATTATTATTAAGAATTAAAGTGCCGGTATAATTTAAATTGTTGGTAGAAGTTAGCCAGTTGATTGTGCCGCTACTATTGATAGTCTTAGTCCCTTGGAATGTTGTTGTACCATTTATGTTGAGCGTACCGCTGCCAAGTATGTTTATGGCTCCCGAACCTCCAATAAATCCTGAGTTAAAATTGAATATATTAGAAACACTTATAGATCCTGTTCCCTGCATTGTGCCTGATGTTAGATTGAGCGTATTTATAGTTGGGGTATTATTCCAGTTAACAACGGTTGCAGCATCTATCTGAGTAACTATTAAATTGGGACTAAAAGAGCATCCTGCATTAAAGTTTACAACCCCCGTTGTGGATAATAAAAGTGTTCCCGATCCGGTAAAAGACGATGTACTTGTAAAAGTATGAGTACCCGAAGTTGGCAACTCTAATGTAGTACCCGATCCTAAATTAAAAGTACCTGCATGCGTTGAGCCCTTTCTCATATCGGCTCTACCCGATATTAAATTAATTGTTCCGTTATTTATAAAGTTAATTCCTGTAGTACTGTTAGTACTTGTAAAATAAGCAACACCACCTCCGGCATCGACGTTGATAATACCGGTATTGGTAATAATTACATTGGTTGCAGCATTATGATAAAATCCAAGTGTACCAGCTGTTCCGGTTATATTAATTGTTCCGGTATTATTCAAAGTTGCAGTTCCACCAAATTGAAGATAGTTGTTAGTGGTAAGAAAAAAATTAGTACTTGCATTATTCATTACACGTGAACCACCAAGTGTTTTAACGCCGGCACTCGAAATATTTACATTCGCGTTAGCTGAAATATCAATGTTGCCCGAACCTGTTATATCAAACTGAGTCCAGTTAAAAGTTGAATTATTATTAAACGAAACCGATCCATTTCCCTGAATACCACCACCTACATTTAATGTTCCTGTTACATCTAAATCAGTTCCGGTGCCATCATTTAGGGTCAATGATCCGCCACCCGAAACGGTAAACGTTCCGCCAGTAGCAACAGTTATTTGATCGGCATTTACAACGGAGTTTAGGGTTACAATATGGAGATTTTGAATAGTAATTGTTCCATCTGATGAAGAAGGTGCAACAGCTGCAGCAACCCAACCTGCACTAATTCCATTGTATCGTTGCCATGTACTGGCCGATGACCAGTTTCCTGAAGCAATAGACCGATAATCCCCAACAGCCTGTGCTTGTGCATCTCTTGGCATCATAGCTAACAGAAACAAGAATGAAATACTTACGGCTGAAATAAATTTTTTGAACATAGACTGTTTTACAGTTTTGGGTTTGCGTTCATTTGTATCAAGCTGAATTAAACTGCAAATATCAGTTGATGAAATCGTTGGCAATCCGAATAGATTAGTGTTCGAATTGGTAAATGTTTTCTGCATAAAAAATGATTTATAGAAAGTTTGGTAGTTTATTATTGATTTAGAATTGGATTGCTTTGGGATAATTTCCTTTTGAAATTTATTATTAAATCCAGCTCGGAGGTTGTTGTAGGTGTATACTTTTGGATGAGCATACATCCAGCGCAGTTGGATAAAAATCTGTTTACTGTATGCAATGAAAGCATGTTAGTTAATGTTTTGACATTATAAAAAATTCGAACCTTTAGTTAGATTTTTTAGTAGAACTTGACCTACAAGCACTTGAAAAAATCATTGGTATGAATGATTTTTTGAAAAACATAAAATATTGGCAGACTACAATTTTAAGCTTTTATTATGTTATAACAAAATAATCTCCTGTTAATTCCAGAAAAAATAATATTAAGACCCAATACGTAAAGATGCAGTTAGATATATTAAAAGTTGCAAATGAGAAAAACTAATTTGAGACATAATCCCATTTGATAAACTACCTTATACTTCCATAGTGAATTCAGTTTCCGACATTTGCCATGTTCTATGAGAAGAAATTACGGTTGTCCGTGATAATGTATGAGGTAAACATAGAAAGGCATAAAAACAAAAACCCCAGCTATTACTGAAGTTTTTTGCGGACCGGACACGAACCCGTCCCAACACGAGTGTAGGGATGACAGGGCGACATTCTATTGTATATTTTGCCATTCGCTTAACTGATTGTGGTCCGAATGCAAAAATGCCTTCATTCGATCATACCCATATTTCTTCACCTTCTTTTCCTTGATTAATGCTTCTCTTTTTGTTTCGAAAATCATCAACCCCACTAACCGCCATGGAATTTCGCGAAGTATATAAAACTAATTCATGCAAACAAAAAACCCCGACATTTCAGTCAGGGTATAAAATAAATATGGCAGCCCGACAAAGGCCTATCGTGTGGACACATCTTTTGCCATTCATTATTTTCGTGTATGCAAAACAGAGGATTTACAGATTTGGAAGATATGCGATTGCTCTATCGTGGCAATAAGATTTTGAATGATTTATTCAGCAAGAGCGTTCATTCTATT
>JANMZN010000252.1:0-16059 GCA_031383285.1 Segetibacter sp. | reverse complement strand
AATAGACAAACGTTCAGCTATTTCTTTGGTATCTAAATCATCGGCTATTAATTTCAAAATTTCCTTTTCTCTTGTAGAAAGCAGGTCTTTGGTAGAAGGTATTTTATCTTCAGAATGAAAGGTATGAACATGTTCACTATTGGCACCATGAGAAATCCTTATCCAATAATTTCTAAAGTCTTTTTTGAGTAAATGATTGATGTTTTGAACATAATTGAAAGTATAACTGAACTTTCTTTCTGCATTGTAATGTATAGGTAACCCTTTGGATAATAGGCAGACAGGTTTGTCATTCAGCAGCCTATACCTGATCCCACAATGAAAAATCTGAATGTTTGTGCTTTGTTCAAAAGGCATTTTCTCCAATACGCCTGTGAACCACTGAACAGAATCTGTAAAAAATGATTTGTAATCGCTCTCTAGCAAACCCATGATCTGTGTCATTCTATCAACTCTTTCTACTTTTAGCAGGTCTCCCCAAAATTCTTTTTCTCCTACTTCCAAGACAGGGGTGTAGTTTTTATGATCAAATATGGCAACAATGGTATCTGTGCCGCTAACACTCTTTAGAAACTGATTGGCTTCATTTCTGAATCGTTCTATTTCTCCAATATCATCATCAATGAAATATGTAGCAGAAATGGCCACAATCTTCTTGTAAAGCATGTCTGCATTTTGCAACCTGATTAAACTGTTAACCTGCATTGTGTATTATTATTTACATCAATATAAATACCTCTAATCGTTATCAGAAAATGTAAAAAATAGTAATTTTCACTATTTCCCACCCTTATTAGTACTAATAGTTTTGTAAAATAAACTTATCAGCTATAGAAACTGTTAATTGTTTTATTATGGAAACAACAAATATAGGTTCTTCACATCAGATGCATTCTACACTTCAAAAGTGCGAGGTTCAAAATACCAATGTTCAAATAGATACTACTGTACTCGTCAGTATGATTATTGCAAAGAATGAGCGAGGTTTTCATTTACTTTATGACAACTATTGTGGATCCTTGTATGGGATACTTTTAAAGCTTGTCAGGCGTACTGATGTAGCAGATGACCTTCTTCAAGATACATTTATTAAAATTTGGAAAAACATTGGAAAGTTTGATGTAGAAAGAGGCACGTTATTTACCTGGATGATGAACATAGCGAGGAACATTTCAATTGATTATTTGCGTTCTTCGGGGCATAAGCAACAAATGCTACACGTAAACAATGATTTTTTTTCAATTTATACCGAATACAAAGTTGCTTCAGACTCTTTTAGCAGCACTATTGAATACAAGGACTTTAAAAGTAAGGCGATGAAAATCAATGCTAAATATGCAGAAGTGATAGACATGGTTTTCTTCTTTGGCTGCACCCACGATCAAACCGCAAGCATATTGAATCTACCATTAGGTACCATTAAAACAAGAGCAAGAAAGGGGCTTGACATGCTTAAGATGCTCTATCTGCAATAATTCAAAAGTCCTTTAGGTAAGAAAGCAAATAGTTGGTGCATTGTTAAGGATGTAACATGTACAATAACAACAGATACTAACGAATGATTGTAAGGGAATACATTGCCAGCGGAATATTGCATGACTACTGCCTTGGCCTCCTTTCTGAAGAAAAAGAAGGAGAGGTAAATGCCATGTGCTTTGAATATGCTGAAGTAGCACAAGCACTTCAACTGCTTCGTAAAGCATTAGAAAAATATGCTGGCAGTGATAAAATTTTGCTCAGAACAGAATTGCGCAAGGTTATTTGGGAAGCTTTAAATAATTGGCAGGTAGAAAATCGGTAGTTGGTTTAAATTATATTGTATTAAAAAGGTGTTTTAATGTTCTTCACAATTGGTTGTGCCACAACATCCATTTCAGCATCTATTATTTTCGCTATTCTACCATTCCCAATAAAAACAAGTATTACGTGATCACATTGCTTAACCTAAAATCAAGACCTGAATTATCGTATCAAGATTTATTATCCAACCTCATTAACTTAACCAAAAGTTGAAAAGATCAAAACATTAAAAAAGCTGAATAAAGAACTTAAAAGTACAAGCGAGTGACACAACCAAAACCGAATAGAGTGCAGATGTATGTTCCCAAAAATTCTTAAGTTAGTGGCATTTATATCCAATCCCTAATAAACCATAACCGTATCCTTGATTATTCCATCATTGATTGTTATAAGAAATATTTTATCGTATTCGTTGTCTTTTAGTAATGAATATTTTTCCTTTCCTAAGATTAGATTAACCAAAGGCGGTACCGTGTTGGAATGACCAGCGATTACAATGGTTTTCCCGGTCTCTAATTTAATTATTTCGGCAAAAGCTGCTTGTGATTTGGCATCATACAACTTCACTTCTTTGCCTGCCATTTTTGCCCAAGGCTTTACAGTTGCCACTGTTCTTATGTAATTGGTTGAGTAAAATTCATCTGGGGTTATTCCAGGAAACGAATGGGATAATCTATCGGCTCTATTTTCGCCATCTGCAGTTAATCCAGGATTGCTTCCACCCATCGTGTCTTTTTCTGCATGTCGAACAATTATGATTTTGGTTTCTCCCGTGTTCGTCTCGGTGAAAGCAACCAACAGTAAAACAATGAAAGAAACGATACCAGCTACCAGAAAATGGAGGAATGATTTTTTCATAAACAATTTTGAAGTGAAAAGGTAGGGTTTCTGTTTTAATAAGCAAGAGTACGATTTCATAGTATCTGGCTATTCAAATAATATTTTATGCTTTTTTTGCAGGAAAACTTATATTCATGTGACGTAGCGGCAGATTTCACTCAGGAATAATGACATTGAATCATGTTTTTGCGGGTGGATTGTATTTTGCTCGAATCTTTTAAATTCAATCTGATTATGAATCTGAACAATTATACCATTAAATCGCAGGAGATTATTCAGCAGGCACAACAGCTTGCTTTCAACCATAACAATCCCAATATTGAAATCAATCACCTGCTGAAAGCTTTGCTGGATGATGAAGAAAGTCCGGTAGATTTTTTACTGAAAAAGAACAATGTAAATGTTGCATTTGTAAAAACAAAAGTAGCAGAATCGATAGAAAAGCTTCCCAAAGTATCGGGTACCGAACCTGCACAGAGCATTGGGAGGGAAATGAACAATTTGCTACTTCGTTCTAATTCAGTAATGAAAGACCTGAAGGACGAGTTTGTGAGTGTTGAACATATATTATTAGCCATCGTTCAAGGCAATGACGATATGGCTATGCTACTTAAAAATGCAGGTGCATCGGACAAAGGATTAAAGACTGCTATTAAAGACCTGCGAAAAGGCGCCACCGTTAATTCGCAGACATCTTCGCAGCAGTACAATTCCCTTCAGAAGTATGCCCGAAATTTCAACGATATGGCTCGTGAGGGTAAGCTAGATCCGGTGATTGGTCGCGATGAAGAAATTCGCCGGACATTGCACATCCTAAGTCGCAGAAGTAAGAACAATCCGATATTGGTAGGAGAACCGGGTGTGGGTAAAACAGCTATAGCCGAAGGGTTGGCGCATCGAATTATCAATGGAGATATTCCTGAGAATCTGAAGAGCAAAATTATCTATGCTTTAGACATGGGGCAATTAATTGCCGGAGCCAAATACAAAGGAGAATTTGAAGAGCGTTTGAAAGCAGTTGTAAAAGAAGTAGCTGAGAGTGATGGCGAGATTATTTTGTTTATTGATGAAATACATACACTCATAGGTGCCGGTGGAGGAGAAGGTGCTATGGATGCAGCCAACATTCTTAAACCAGCATTGGCAAGAGGAGAACTGAGGGCTATAGGTGCAACAACCTTGAATGAGTATCAAAAATATTTTGAAAAAGACAAGGCGTTGGAACGGCGCTTTCAAAGAGTAATGATAAATGAGCCGAGCATAGAAGATGCCATCTCAATATTAAGAGGAATAAAAGATAAATACGAAACGCATCACCATGTGCGCATAAAAGACGAAGCCATTATAGCTGCGGTAGAATTGTCGAGCAGGTATATTACAGATCGTTTCCTTCCTGACAAAGCAATTGACCTGATAGATGAAAGTGCTGCAAAGCTAAGGTTGGAAATGAACAGCATGCCTGAGGAGTTGGATGAACTAGAAAGAAAAATACGTCAATTGGAAATTGAGCGGGAAGCAATCAAAAGGGAAAATGATGAAGATAAGCTGAAGCAGTTGGCACTTGACATCAGCACGTTGTCTATGGAGCGGGATACCCTGAAAGCCAAGTGGCAACAGGAAAAAGAAGTAGTGGAAAAAATTCAGAATGCTAAGGTAGAAATAGAAAGCCTTAAACACCTGGCGGAGCAAGCCGAACGCAATGGCGAATACGGAAAGGTAGCTGAAATAAGATATGGCAAAGTACAAGAACAGGAAAGCATCATAGCAGAGTTTACCGAAAAGCTGAATGCGATAAGTGAACATAAACGCCTTTTAAAAGAAGAGGTAGATGCAGAGGACATAGCTGAGAGTGTAGCAAAGGCAACAGGCATTCCTGTAACCAGAATGATGCAGAGCGAAAGAGAAAAACTATTGAATCTGGAGGATGAACTACACAAAAAAGTAGTAGGGCAGGAGGAAGCCATAGAAGCAGTTGCAGATGCCATCAGAAGAAGCCGGGCAGGATTACAAGATCCCAAAAAACCGATTGGTTCTTTTATTTTTTTGGGCACAACCGGTGTAGGTAAAACAGAGCTGGCAAAAGCATTGGCCGATTATCTGTTTGATGATGAAACCATGTTAACCAGAATAGACATGAGTGAGTACCAGGAAAAACACAGCGTTAGCAGATTGGTAGGGGCTCCTCCGGGGTATGTAGGTTATGAGGAAGGGGGACAATTGACCGAAGCCGTAAGGCGAAAACCATATAGCGTGGTTTTGCTGGATGAAATAGAAAAAGCACATCCTGATGTTTACAACGTATTGCTTCAGGTATTAGATGATGGTCGCTTAACGGATAATAAAGGCCGTGTTGTTAACTTCAAGAACACGATCATCATCATGACGAGCAACATGGGTAGCCAAATTATTCAAGATGCTTTTGAACATGTTGACGAAAACAATAAGGAATCGGTAGTTGAACAAGCAAAGGAAGATGTGATGATATTGCTGAAGCAGACCATTCGGCCGGAATTTCTGAATAGGATAGATGAAGTGATTATGTTTCAACCCTTGATGAGAAAAGAAATAAAGGGGATTATTAAAATACAATTGGAGAACTTGAAAAAGCTGGTAGAGCAGAGTAGTGGTATCCAACTTGACTTTAGTGATTATGCACTGGAGTATCTTTCTGCCAACGGATACAATCCGCAGTTTGGAGCACGACCATTGAAGCGTTTAATACAAAAGGAAGTTGTTAATCAATTAAGCAAAAAAATCCTGGCAGGTAGTATAGACAAATCTAAACCAGTATTGGTAGATGTGTTTGATGGCGTAGTGGTTTTTAGAAACAAAGAATTGGTAGCTACATAATTTTGGCATGTATTAAAAAGCCCTCTTGATTTTCAAGGGGGCTTTTTAATTGCATTTTATTTAGTTATTGTTTTCTGGCTCTTAACATTTTTATAGGAGATCCTAATAAAAGAGAAAGTGAGTCCTTTACTTTTGTTGAGTCTGATTGTCTGATTTTCATAGGAACATATAGCCGGTATCTAACACTGTCCCTTACCAATATCGTATCTACTTTTACAGGAACGCCAAACTGAATTAACTGTTCGCTTCTGGATGCTGCTGAAATTTTAAAGCGTGTTGTTTCAAAAACCATTTTATAGGTCAATATCGAATCGATAATAGGAGTGCTATCTATACCTGTTGTATTAGTAATAATTTGTGGTAAAGTGTCAGGTGCAGGTTCTATAATCGTATCAATTAAACCCTGTTGTTGTATAATAGGTTCTTCATTTTGTTGGTATTTGCTAAGTAAATTGGTTACTCCCCATCCAATACCGGCCAGTGCAGCCAAAGCAGCAATAATAATTAGCCCAACAACAAAAATGCGCCCAACATTAACATTTGATGAACGGTTTGGATAATTGTGTTCTTCATTTTCCCTTTTGGGGTTCAATTCTTCTTTTACTGGCAGAAAATTACCGGGTGTAAATTCATAATTGCCATTGTTGATTTTGGTGAGCGTACCTATTCCTTCAATAGTATATGGTTTGCCTAGATTGATAAATTGTTTGATATTGGAAAGATAGGATTCAAGATCTGACCGGACAAGTGGTTGAATTTTTCCTAGCTTTTCAACCAAATATTTTATGAGGTCTTCATCTGTGGGTTGCTTCGGCTTGTACTCAAACAATAGACCATCAATAGGATAGTACACTTCTTTTTCCAATTCATTGGGGACACTTACATTGCTATCTAGCGTAAATGTTCCAATGCCTTCAAGCGCCAGTTTTTTGTTTTTGTATAAGTAGGATGCCAGGTAGTGATCAAATTTCACAATCCACAGTTTATGTTTAGCAAACATAGGTATTTTCGTAGTGAAAAACGGCGAACAAATACACTTGATTTTTGCATAATATGGTGGTTTGGCTCAATACAGCTTTACCTTTGTCAAATGTTAACTACAGATGAAGAGAAATTTGTTGCCTATTGGGCAGAAACAAGATTGGTAAAAAAAAGTCTTACAAGGCAACTTTTGCGTGGTTTGCCAATAGGTATGATGATTGGAATTGGTATTTTGGTTTGTTTTGAATCCGGATGGTACACACGGGCAAACATGGTTGCCAATAGTCAAAGTACGCCATATGTATTAATTATTGCAATTGTTGGAATAGTAGTATTCTGCAGTATTTTCTTCCAAAAGCACCAATGGGAAATGAAGGAACAGCAGTATCTTGAATTATTGATTAAAAAGCAAAAAGCCGAAAAAAGGACTGGCATGCAGCAAGAAGATATCTTTGGTGGTCAATAAGTGAGCTTACACAAACACTGTTTTAAAAATGAATAAATTAGTTTCTGCTTTATTAGTTTCAGTTTTATTGGTTGTTGTTTTATCCTGGGGCTGTAGTAAAGATAGTGGGTGTAAGCCAGTTTCTCCAGAGAGTGAAAAAGCTCAAATTGAACAATTTATGGCCGCAAATGGTTTGGACTCATTTAAAATTTCCAACAATATTTACTATAAGATTCTCAATCCAGGAGCGGGTCCTGTTCCAAATCTTAATTCTATAGTTGAAGTTACTTATATAGGATTATTTATGAATGGTAATATTTTTGACCAATCTCCGGCAGCCATTTCATTTCCGCTCAATCAGGTAATTGAAGGTTGGCAATTGGGCATTCCATTAATTAAAAAGGGCGGGCACATCACCCTTATTATTCCATCTTCTTATGCTTATGGATGCGTTGGAAACGGTTCCATTCCCCCTAATTCCGTGCTCTATTTTGATATCAATCTTATAGATGTGAAATAATCTGTTGCGGACTATTTCAAAATTGGTAAAATAATTTTGCTACGGGTAGCATCGTTGTGATACAATCGGATGGTTGCTTTTTCATAATCATCTTCTTTAGCATTGTAAATATTGATGAACTTATTTGGATTTCTATCAACCAAAGGAAACCAACTGCTTTGAACCTGAATCATGATTTTATGTCCGGGTTTAAATGTATGGGCTACATCAGGTAGCGTAAAGTTTACTTTGGTAATTTTCTTTGCCACTAATGGCTCTGGCTTTTCAAAACTATTGCGGTATTTGGCCCTCATTACTTCTCCTCTTACCATCATTTGATAGCCGTTCATGATGTATTTATCAGTATCGCTGTATTGAAATTTATCAGGGAATACGTCAATTACCTTCACTACAAAATCTGCATCAGATCCGGTTGTGCTTATCATCAAATCGGCAATAATTGGCCCGGCGATAGTTACCTCTTCCGTTAATACATCTGTTGTAAAAGATAAAACGTCTGGTCTGATGGCAGCAAATCGCTGGTCATCTGTCATGTATTCTCTTGTTCGGTCAGACAATACGCCTTCAGCAAAAGGAACAGGTTTAGATGGGTCGCTGATGTATTCCGAAAATGTACTTTCATCTGATGGTTTTTGCTGGGCTGCAACAGGCGCAGGTACATTCCAACTCATTTTAAAATCTTTATCAAAAAACAACTCTTTTTGCTCACTGTTAGTAGGAGGCCATTGATCAAATTTCCGCCATTTATTTTCGCCACTAAAGAAAATAGTTGCTTCTGCAATATTTGGAGACTTGCCTTTCCCTTTTAAATAAAAGTTGAAAAATGGAATTTCAATGTGCTTTTGATACCATTCACTCGTCTTGCTTTCAAACTGAACATTGCCTAAACTGCTGCCTTCTGATCTTACCCATCCTCCATGATACCATGGACCCATTACAATCCGGTTATTTGTGCCCGGACTCTGCTTCTCTATTGCCTGGTAAGTATTCCATGCACCATAGCAATCTTCAGCATCATATAAACCTCCTACAACCAAAACAGCAGGTTGTACATTAGAGATAAAATTCCTCACGTTTCTTGCTTTCCACCATTCGTCCATATTGGGATGCTTTTGCAAATCGTTCCAAAACTTAATGCTGTCTCCCATATACTTTTTGGAAAGACTATTAAAGGTCGGGTGTTGAAGATAAAAAGCATACTTGTCTTTTGTAGTGTAGGTAATGCCTGGTCCATAATCTTTTGTAGGCACGGGTCTTGGCTTGCCAAATCCTGAATAGAAGTCGAATGCATCCATGAGCATGAGTGCCCCATTGTGGTGAAAATCATCGCCAATGAACCAATCTGTTACTGGTGCCTGTGGGCTAACAGCTTTTAGTGCAGGGTGGTTGCTTAAGCCTGCCATGGTGGAATAAAAGCCAGGATAAGAAATGCCAAATACCCCAACATTTCCATTGTTGCTATTGATGTTTTTTATCAACCAGTCTATGGTATCATAAGTGTCGCTAGCTTCATCTATATCGGTATTGCTGACTTTATTTTCTTTAAATGGTCGAATGTCATCAAAGGTTCCTTCGCTCATAAATCGACCGCGTACATCTTGAATCACCATGATGTATTTTTCCTTCACATATTCTTTGTAGTGGGTATCAAGAAAACCGCGAAATTTTCCTTCTCCATATGGGGCACAACTATAGGGCGTACGTGTTATAAGTATAGGATGTTTTTCTGTATTATCTTTTGGAGTGTATATAGAAGTGAACAACTTTGTGCCATCCCTCATAGGAATCATTCGCTCCAATTTTATGTAATTGTTGCGAAGCCATCCTGTATCTGCTTTCTGAGCAATTGAAAATATAGGAACTGATAATAAAAGAAAGCATAATATTTTCATGAGCTAAGTTTGATGGTTTAAACTGTGAAAAACATTTGGAAGTTCAAACCTACTACTTTATGCCCAAGAAGAAAACAATGAATTCGCCCTTTTTATTTTTAGCTTCAAAACAAAATTGGAACAATTATTCTACCAAAGTGAGCTTAAGGATATTTGTCGGTAAATGCAGTTGAACAGGCGTACTTCCTGTATTGATAACTACATCACCTGTTTTCAGATAACCTTTTTCTTTAAGCACTTGTATTTGGTCATCAACAATGTCATCAAGACTCTCTTCTTCTTGGTAAAAAAATGCCCTTACACCCCAACTTAAACTAAGTTGATTAATGAGGGATTTTTCTTTCGAGAAAATAAACAATGGCGCTTTGGGTCTATAACTGCTAAGCATAAATCCTGTATAGCCACTCATCGTCATTCCGATAACTGCATCCGCATTCACATCACTTGCTATTTTGCACGCATTGTAGCAGATGGCATCGCTTAGAAAAGAAGGTGAATGCGGTTGGGGTTTCAAATCTTCTTCTCTATTATATCGGTATTCTTTTTCTACTTCTAATATTATTTTAACCATCGTTTGAACTACCAATGAAGGATGTTCTCCTGTAGCAGTTTCTCCACTTAGCATCACCGCATCAGCACCTTCCAGCACTGCATTTGCCACGTCAGTTATCTCACTTCTGTTCGGTTTTACACGGTCAATCATACTCTCCATCATTTGAGTAGCTACAATGACCGGTTTCGCTCTGTGCAAACATTTTCTGATGATGTTTTTCTGAATCATCGGCACTTTCTCAACAGGTAGTTCTACACCCAAATCACCGCGGGCAATCATAATGGCATCACTTTCTACAATGATGTCTCGTATATTGGCAACAGCTTCCGGTTTTTCTATTTTGGCAATAATTTTTACTTTGCTGTTTCGCTCTTCCAGTTTGCTTCTGAGAATAACGATGTCCTTTACATTTCTAACAAATGAAAGTGCTACCCAATCCAGCTTTTGATCAATAATAAAGTTGAGGTCAGCAAGGTCTTTTTCTGTGAGCGCAGGCAAAGAAATTTTTGTATCAGGGAGATTGATGCCTTTCTTTGAGGATAAGATTCCACCGATAGTTACCTGCACTTTTACATCGCCATTGCGTTCTATATTCACCACCTTTACCTCTAACTTTCCATCATCTATCATGATGACATTGCCTAGCTTTACATCACTAGCAAGGTTAGGGTATGAAACATAAATTTTTTCTAAGTTACCAACACATTTTTCATTGGTAAAAGTAAGAATGTCGCCCGGAGCTATTTTTAAAGCGTTGTTTTCAATTTCACCTACCCGAAGCTTTGGCCCCTGAAGGTCACCAAGAATAGCAATATGACAATCGTGATCTTCATTGATAGCTCTTATGAATTGAATGATTTCGGCTTTGTCTTCATGGCCACCATGAGAGAAATTTAGCCTGAATACATTTACACCACTTTTTACAAGGTCCAATAGTCCATCGTAAGTGTTGCAGGCAGGTCCCACAGTTGCTACTATTTTAGTTCTGTGAGCATTGTGTTGTAATCCTTTGTGCTTATGCAAATCGCCGTGTCCGTGTTTTGAGGTATCTTTTGACATGTTTATTTATTTCTATCCAACGACTTTTGTTTGTTGAATTACTTAAAAATATTGAGATCCTTTGCTAATATGAGATTGCAAGGTGTGTTATTTTCTTTAGCTGGCAAGTATTTTTACAATCTTCAACCACTGTGGACTTATTTTTTGTTTTGCTTTTACCGCATAATCCAGTGGAATGTAGTTGAGCTTATTGTTTACAATTCCGACCATTACATTAAATCGTCCATTCATGAGGCATTCGACTGCATGATAACCCATTCTGCTGGCAATAAGCCTATCCAGGCAGGTTGGAGATCCTCCCCGTTGTATATGCCCTAATATACAAACCCTGATATCTGTTTGTGGCATTCTTAGTTTTACCAATCGGGCTACTTCATTTGCACCTCCAAATTCATCGCCTTCCGCTACTACTACAAGGTTTACTAACTTATGTCTTTTTTCTTTTTCGGCAAGTGATTTGACTAGTTCCTCAAAATCGGTTTTTGTTTCTGGAATAAGAATGTTTTCCGCACCTGTTGCAATACCGCTATGCAGCGCAATATAGCCTGCATCCCTACCCATCACTTCAACTACAAAAAGACGGTCATGGGCATCCATTGTATCTCTTATTTTGTCGATTGCCTCAACAGCGGTATTTACTGCGGTATCAAATCCTATGGTGAAATCTGTGCCTGCTATATCTTTATCAATAGTGCCCGGTAAACCAATACAAGGAATATCAAATTCATTGCTAAATACCTGCGCTCCTCTGAAACTACCATCACCCCCAATAATTACCAAACCTTCAATACCCCTTTTCTTTAGGTTTTCATAAGCCTTTTTTCTACCTTCCGGTTCTTTGAATTCCATGCTTCTGGCACATTTCAAAATGGTGCCCCCTCGTTGAATAATATTGGCAACACTTCGGCCTTCCATTTTGACAAAATCATCTTCTATCATTCCGGTATAGCCTCTCATAATTCCATATACTTCTAATCCATGGTACAAACCTGTACGAACAACTGCTCTTATAGCAGCATTCATGCCCGGGCTATCTCCGCCTGAAGTAAGAACGCCTATTTTTGTAACTTTTGTTGTCATGCTAATGTGCTAAATTCTTTTATTTTCTGTTAAGCGGCAAAAAATCTATTTGTGTACATTCTACACATTTTTCAAAAATAGGCATTTACCAGATAATACAAATTTTTGAGTGCTTGGATTACTCACAAAGTAAGGTGTGAATGTAATAATGAATTGTTTATAAATAATTTATCCACAGATTTTGTTCATATTATATCATTTGAATAGCTCTGTATTTATTGTCATTTATAGGTAATGACTAAATTTACGAATGCATACCATTTTAATTACTGGCGCAAATGGATTTCTTGGCCAACATTTGTCTGGCTTTTTGTTTAATGCAGGTTACATGGTTGTAGCTACGGGAAGGGGCGAAAGCAGGCTAGCAGATAAAAGGATTTTGTATGCTCAATTAGATTTGACTGATAAGGAACAAGTTAGATGTGTGCTTACTAAATACCAACCGGATGTTGTTATTCATAACGCTGCTATGAGTAAGCCTGATGAATGCTATGACAATCAATCGCAGTGCGTTGTGCAAAATGTAGGTTCAACTCAGGAACTTCTTCAATATCCTTGTAAGCAATTTATTTATTTATCCACTGACTTTATTTTTGGAGAAGGAGGGCCGCATAGTGAGGAGGATGAGGCTGCTCCGTTGAATTTTTATGGAGAAACAAAGTTGGCAGCTGAAAAATTGGTCAAGGAAAGTGGGGCACACTTTGGTATTGTAAGGCCTGTATTTATTTATGGTAGAATGTTGGCAGGGTTAAAGCCAACATTTTTGCATTGGGTAGCCAACAGTTTGCAACAAGGGAAAGCCATAAAAGTAACTGCTGATCAGTTTAGAACGCCTACCTATGTCGAGGATATATGTAAAGGAATTTTTAGCATGATTGAGTTAAATGCCGGTGGAGTTTATCACCTGGCTGGAAAGGATATTTTATCACCTTACGAAATGGCTTTGCAAACGGCTTCTTTACTAAACCTTGATGAATCCTTAATTGAAAGTGTAACTGCTGATACCTTTCTAGAAAAGGTAGTAAGGGCCAAACGATCAGGATTGAAAATTGACAAAGCAATGAGAGAATTGGCCTACAACCCTGTAAGTTTCGAAGAAGGGGTGAGGTTTACTTTTGGATTGTAAGGAGGAATTTTATGATGAAGTAGCGTTTTTTAAGACGAAGTATATTGGTACAAATTTTTTAAGACTTTTTTGTAGTGAAAATTGGATGTGTATTTTTTTTAAAGGTATAAAAAGTGATATCCTTCTGGATATACCACGCAATTTTTTTAATCTCCCAACCTACGGTTAGCAAGTCCTTTAATTTTAAGACCAAAAAATAACCTTGGTAGGAAATTAATATAAAAAGCGCTTGCTAAATACATGAACTAAAATAGTTAGGATAGAATAAATCACCGCAAAGAAATATTTTTTTTAAAAGCCTTTTCTTGAACTTCTTACTTTTAAAATTTACCAAAGTATCACCATTATAATCCCAAATTAAATATATTGAATTGGTAGTGTTCCATCAGCGTATTTATAATTAAAAAAGGCAGGAAGTAAAATAACTAAAAGCTGATGATGACTATGGTAAGCAAATGGCTAAGTTTGAAAAAATATAGCAATCTTTAATAAATAATATGATCGAATCAGAGAGCAAATTAACCTCTCCCTGATTTGTTTGTAAAAGATATTTTCCCTTGGCCCAACCTTTTGCACGGTCAAAGTTGTACGACTTTGTGTGGAATTGAACCTACATTTACACATAACTCAGAAACAGCTCGGCATGAAAAAGTTTTACGTTCAATTATGGACAATTGTTTTTATGGTTTTACTAACTAATTGTGTTTTGGCGCAGCCCGGTGCACTTGACCCAACTTTTGGGATTAGCGGCAAGATTTCTCTTAGCTTCCCAGGGCGGCCTATTTTGCACCAGTATATTAAATTGCAGCCCGACAAAAAAATATTGGTTTTATCAGTGATAAATGGCGCTTTTTACCCGAATGATAAATACTATTACTTCCTATCAAGATTATTGCCTAACGGACAACCGGATAGCAGCTTTGGGGTAAACGGAAGGATTATTGACAGCTTTGTGAGGGCGTACGCCATTGCCCTGAAGCCCGATGGTAAAATATTACTCACGGGGGCTACAACAGATTCGTCTCAAGATGTTATTTTAATAAGGTATAGCGCTTCAGGTTCCATAGATAACTCATTTGGAGTGAACGGGAAAGTGATAACGAGTTTCAAAATACCTCCCGGAGCTTTGTGGGGAACAGACGTATCTACAGCAGTGTTTGTTTTGCCCAACGGCAAAATACTTCAAGGTGGTTATTCCTTACATGGTAGTAGCGATTATTACTTCTCCAATACCAGATTTCTTCCCAATGGCACTGTTGACAGTACCTATGGCATTAACGGCCAGGCGCACATGAGGGCTAACGTTTATATTAATTTTGATATCAATGATGGATATACATGGGAACGTACTCCGCTACAAAGTCTATTGGACAGCAGTCAACGGCTGGTAGTGGCAGATGAAACCGGGGTGGTCCGATTTAAGCAGAATGGAGATATAGACAGCAGCTTTGGTTTATATGGTCTTGCATCGTTTCAGGGTTACTTTCAATGGAGCTCCGGCTTGGTTCAACCAGATGGAAAAATGGTGTTTTCTTCTTTATATTATTTGAATGGCAGTCCTACAATAGTTGTACTTAACAGGCTGAATGTGGATGGCAGCAGGGATACATCTTTTAAAATGATCCCCATAGTAAAGCCGCCTTTTATTCCTGACGTACTAATTTCTAAAATAATCCTATTGCCAAATGGCCAATATGCTTTTTTGTTTAAAACAAAATATCGTCAGGTTGCGGCAAATACTACCTGGGGCATTGCCAGGATAAACAGTAACGGAACGCCTGACTCCGCTTTTGGAATAAACGGGATACTTTATACTGACGATCCTTTAAGTTATGGAGCTGCCTTTCAGCCAGATGGTAAATTAATAGCTGGCGGCAGCAGCCTTCAATTTACCAATTCCCCAGGTACCATTGCACGTTTCGAAAACATACTACCTAATAATAACTATCTCAACGTGGATCTATATCTTGATCGCAACACCAACGGTTCAAAAGATTTAGGAGAGCCCTTATTCCCAGCAGCCTTTGCAACTGCTTCAAAACCAGGTGGTGCGGGCAACGTAGTTGCGAATACATCTTCCGGCTATTTTGAGATTCCAGTTGATACAGGCAATTATACAACTGTTATTACACCTTTTAAGCCATATTTCAACGTATCCCCGCCATCATTAACAACCTCCCATTCCACCTATTTCAATCATGATGCCATTTCGGTAGGACTTCAGCCGATACCCGGAAATAAAGATCTTGCCATAACAATAATTCCTCTTTCGCCATTGCGACCAGGTGGCAATGTAGCCTATAGGGTACTCTGTAAAAATGTGGGAACTGATACCGTCTCCGGTTCGTTTCAATTAATAAAAGACACTCGGTTGGTTTACCAATTTGCTACCCGGGTCCCTGCAGCTATTTCCGGTGACACCATCACATGGAATTTCAACAACTTGGCAATGTTAGATACCATTAGTGCTGTTGTTTATTTGAAAGCACTTATTCCACCCATACTCAACATGGGTGATACAATTGTCTGTAAAGCATTCACCTCAACTATTGCAGGAGAGATATTAACCTTAGACAATCAAGTTGTTTGCAATCAAGCGGTAACAGGCGCCTACGACCCCAACGACAAAACGGAAAACCATGGTGGCAGAATTGCTCTATCGAAAGCCGTGGCCGGCGAATACTTCACCTACACCATCCGCTTCCAAAACACGGGCAACGACACCGCTTTCAATGTCTTTATAAGAGACACCATGGACAGCAAACTGGATTGGAATTCTTTGCAAATAGTAGCCAGCAGCCACAACTATCAAATGACCATGAATGATGGCAAATGCCTGTTTACGTTTCCATTAATTATGCTGGTGGATAGTATAAAGAATGAGCCCAAAAGCCACGGCTATATTGTTTACAA
>JANMZN010000247.1:0-7852 GCA_031383285.1 Segetibacter sp. | reverse complement strand
ATTTAAACAAAGAATTTATTTCCTTTATTACCGCAGCATAATGGACGCCGATATTAAGCTTGTTGCTGTTAGTAACCAATGATTTAGCCGAGTAATAGTCCATGAAACAAAATGATGAAGGGATCAATAATGGCAGCACTTGACGAACTTAGAATAAAAAAAATTGTAAACTGTCTTCTTATATTCTTTTATTAAAATCATTCACATGTGTGCAGATGTATAGGATACTGGCATATTCAAACTTCATTTTTTTATAATAAAGTCAGGTTTTTACCTTAAAATATTCAGGTTTTTACCTGAGTTTGGTCAGGAAAAAACCTGAGTAACATTTCGAAAAAAATAGTAGAATATTGCATTTAACTAAAACCAAGAAGATATGTCACAAATCACAAAAGCAATAGCCGAAGAAATGATAAATGCTTATCGGGCAGAAAACCCAAATGCTATCAAAAGCTTTTGGTTAAACAAAGATGTAATTGATTTTATAAGAAGTACCAATGAACTCAATGGTATAAGGGTTTATCCGGCACTTAGTGGAACGGAAGGTGAAAATATGATTATTGCACCCACCTGTGTTATAGACCCCGGCCCCGGCAATGATGACCAAGGTTATTTTAATTACAGTGAGCCGAATCCACCTTACAGCAACAACAGTATAGGATCGTTGTAGTAAAAAGTTAGCCAAAAATGAATATTTCCAAAATATTTGAAATCATTGCATTGCTTACAAGCCTGGTAGCATTTAAGGCTATCAGGCCTTTGTATTTGAGGATACTCGTACCACTTTTAATCCTTACTGTAGCTGTTGAAAACTACTTTTCCAAAATCATTGAGGTCAATAAGGTCTATAATGTTTTCTCCCTTGTAGAAATGGCTGTATGGTTTTTTATATTTTTTAAAATATTGCCCAGAAAAAACTTTAGGGCAGGCATTGCTATAGCTGCTATTTTGTGTTTTACCTATGCATTTGTGGAAGTGATGTATATGAGAAGTTGGTTAGTATTCCGTACAGACTCTCTCAGAATTTACAATCTGTCCATTATACTTTTTTCTACCTTATACTTTTTCGAAATCAACAAAAAGGAATACCACAATATTTTTACAGATCCCTTATTTTGGATTTGTACTGCCTGTTTTCTTTTTCACCTATTGTTTTTCTTTAACAACACGATTTGGGGACAATTTTTTTACTGGAAATTAACCAATGCTAAAGCAGTTTATATTACTTTACAAAGTACTGCCAACATCATTTATTATTCATTACTATGCAAAGGACTATTGGTTTGCTATTACAAATTCAAACTGGAACAGCTCAATTTGTAACCAATTTGGTTGCAGTTTTGGGATTTTTACTGTTCATCATTGCCACGTTTTCTATCGTACAGTTTATCATCAACCGTCAAAAGCGCAACAACCTGTACCTGGAACAGGAGGCCTTGAAAACAAGTTTTGAAAAACAGTTGCTTCAATCCCAAATTGAAGTGCAAGAGGCTACCCTACATACTATTTCTATGGAGCTTCACGACAACATCAATCAATTGTTAGGATCGGCCCATAATTTACTAAACTTTACGAAGAGGGGCTTTGATGTAGTACCACCCACTTTGAAAGAAGCGGATGAAACAATTGTAAAAGCAAGCGCTGCTATCCGTGCATTGTCGAGGTCGTTGAACACGGAATGGCTACAAAAATTTGATTTAATAGAAAACCTGAATGCCGAAATCAACAGATTGAATGGTATTGGTCAAATTAAGTACCACTTATCGTGCACAGACGAAGTAAACATGAGCAACGATAAACAACTGTTGTTGTATCGCATAATTCAGGAAGCCATACAAAATTGCATGAAACATGCAGAAGCCGATAATATTTTCATATCATTGTCAAACGAAAACCAACAACTGAATATCGCAATAGCCGATGATGGGAATGGACTAGATCCAAAAACAGCATTAACCGGCATGGGCACCATGAATATGCGGCAGAGAACCAAATTATTGGGCGGCAGCATAGATTGGTTTGCTTTGGAAAAAGGATGTAAAGTAGTGTTGGTTATTCCGCAAAACCAATAAGATGATAATTAAAATAGGCATTGTTGATGATCATGTGCTTTTTACAAAATCGTTGACATTGCTACTTAACAGTTTCGACAATGTAAAAGTAATAGTAGATGCCATAAACGGTAAAGACCTGAAAAATAAATTGCTACACCTCGATATGGTTCCCGATATTATGTTGGTAGATGTAAACATGCCCATAATGAATGGAATAGCCACTACTGCATGGTTGAGGGAGGCATATCCTACCATAAAGCCTGTAGCATTATCCACCGATGACAACGACCGATCTGTACTAGGGATGATAAAAGCAGGTTGCTGTGCTTATTTATTAAAAGACACCGATCCTGATAACCTGGAAAAAGCATTGAACGAAATTTACACTACAGGTTTCTTTAATTCAGATACATTACACTTAAATTTGAACCGGGTAATGAACAATACCCTGGCTGCCGAATTGACTGATAAAGAAGTGGAATTATTAAAATATTCTGCAACAGACTTGACGTATAAAGAAATTGCAATACAGATGGATGTAAATCCCAAGACATTGGATGGATGGAGGGATGTGCTGTTTCAAAAGTTACATGTACAAAGTCGTATTGGTTTGGTACTAGAAGCGTTAAGAAGAAAGTTAATCAACTTATAAGGCTATTCCTTCTTCATTCCCGGAAATTTCATATCCAATTTTTCTAACGTAGTTACCACTGCACTTGCGATAACAAACTCTTTGTACCAATTCTGATCAGCAGGAACAATGGTCCAGGGAATGTGATTGCAATTTTCAAAACAATCTTCATAAGCCTTCATATAGTCATTCCACTTCTCCGCTTCCTTAAAATCATTGGCATTGTACTTCCATTGTTTTGTAGGATCGCTCATTCGTTCCTGAAGGCGTTCTTGCTGCTCCTGTTGAGATACATGCAGGTAAAACTTCAGAATATGGGTATTGTTGTGAGAAGCCAACAATTTTTCATAATGATTGATGGCATCCATTCTTTGTTTTGCAGTATCATCATCTATCCATTCGTGAACACGCGTTATGAGAATGTCTTCATAGTGTGACCGATTAAAAATCTGAATCATCCCTTTTGCAGGGGAATGTTGGTGAACTCTCCACAAAAAATCATGGGCAAGTTCTTCTGGCGTAGGTGCTTTAAAAGACTTTACCTGCACGCCCATCGGGTTTACATAAGTAAAAACATTGTTGATTGCTCCATCTTTTCCGCTTGCATCCAAGCCTTGTATTATTACCAACACAGCATGCTTAGCCTCGGCAAATAGCAGGTTTTGCAGTGCATCCAACTTTTCCGTAATGGTTGGCAGCAGGGCCTTCGTCTTTTCTTTATCAAAATCTTTAGGAGCTCTGGTAGAAATTTCTGATAATTTGATGCCCATATTTTTAAATTTAGAAAGGAAAGATATGTTGATTTATTGAGCCCCTTTGTATATTCCGAAAAACATACAAACCCAACCGGCTATAAAAGCTACCCCGCCCAAAGGAGTAAATGCACCCACCCAAAAAAGCTGCGTTTTATCGGTTCCTTTAAACCAGGTAAGCAGGTACAATGACCCGCTGAAAAGTATAATTCCAATAATAAAACTATAGCCTGCCCAAAGCATCCATTTGTTATCAAAGCTGCTAAACAATATGCCCACCAAAGCAATCGCAAATACATGATAGAATTGGTACCGAACACCGGTTTCAAAAATGTTGACCACTTCTTCGCTCACCATTTTTTTGAGTGCATGGGCACCAAAAGCACCCATCCCTACCGATAGGGCGCCCAGCATAGCCGCTAGTTGCAAAAATCCTTTATGCATGATTTTTAAATATTTGCTTGAATAAATCTATTGAAATAGGACCCTGTAATCTGAAAGCAGCTTTGTTGTAGAAAGGCGTTCTTTCGGCAAGCAGTGTTTTTAAATAACTTGCTAACTGTTCATCACTCTTATCTTTTATGAGTGGTCGAACATTTTTAGAATGGATTAATCGCTCTGCAATTATGTCTAAAGACTCATCAATCCAAATAGTGATGCCATTTTTATTCATCCATTCCATATTGTTATGGAAGCACGGCGTACCACCGCCACAGGACAAAATGAAATTCTGCTTATTTCCAAAGGACAATAGTGCTTCTTTTTCCAGATCTCTGAAAAATCCTTCGCCCTTGCTGGAAAATATTTCTGAAACGGAACAATGCTCATTTTCAGTTATTACCGAATCCAAATCATAAGCGGTCAAATTATATTGCTTGGCTAACTTTTTAGACCAATATGTTTTACCAGATCCCATTAAACCAACCAAAAAGAAACGCAATGTTGCTTTTGGATAGTTTGCAGCTTGATCAGGAAGGTATAGGTCCTGATCGTTAGGCGGATTGGTCTCTTGTATACTGCTTTCTTTCATTGTCATTCCGGTTTTCCCATTGTCATTCCGACGTAGGAGGAATCTCTATCCACCATGGGTTGCCTCTCAGCCGCGGCGGATCGGCAAGACAATGGGAGGATTCGCTTTTTGCATTGTCACTCCACCTTTTCCTTTGCTACTCCACCACCTTTCAAATTTTCACTCCGACGCATTTTGCATTGTCACTCCGGTTTTTGCATTGTCATTCCGGTTTTCCCATTGTCATTCCGACGTAGGAGGAATCTCTATCCACCATGGGTTGCCTCTCAGCCGCGGCGGATCGGCAAGACAATGGGAGGGTTTGCTTTTTGCATTGTCACTCCGGTTTTCGCATTTTCATTCCGGTTTCCCATTGTCACTCTGGTTTTTGCTTTGCATTCCGGTTTTTGCATTGTCACTCCGGTTTTCGCATTGTCATTCCGACGTAGGAGGAATCTCTATCCGCTATGGGTTGCCTCCTTCCTCGGCAAGACAATGAGAGGGTTCGCTTTTTGCATTGCCACTCCGACGCCTTTTGCATTGTCAAATTGGGTTCTTGTGAAAACGCATTACTTAAATGCATTTAACCCCGTAACATCCATTCCCGTTATTAACAAATGAATGTCATGCGTACCTTCGTAAGTAATAACGCTTTCAATGTTCATCATGTGGCGCATAATGCTGTATTCGCCTGTTATTCCCATACCACCGAGCATTTGCCGTGCATCTCTAGCTGTATTTGCAGCTACCTCACAACTGTTCCGCTTGGCCATAGATACTTGTGCAGGTGTAGCCCGACCTTCATTCATTAGTACACCTAACCTCCATACAAGCAGCTGACCTTTGGTAATCTCAGTAATCATTTCAGCTAGTTTTTTCTGCTGCAATTGAAAGCCCCCAATTGGCCTGTCAAATTGAATTCTTTCTTTGCTATATCTGAGTGCCGTATCGTAGCAGTCCATAGCAGCACCTAAGGCACCCCATGCTATCCCAAAGCGGGCTTTGCTAAGGCAACCAAGTGGTCCTTTCAACCCTTTTACATTAGGGAATATATTTTCCTTTGGCACTTTTACATTGTCAAAAACCAACTCACCTGTAGCACTAGCTCTCAGGCTCCATTTGCCATGGGTTGTAGGTGTAGTAAACCCTTCCATACCTCGTTCTACTATCAATCCTCTGATATCTCCATTTTCATCTTTGGCCCAAACCACTGCCACCTGCGCAAAAGGCGCATTGCTAATCCACATTTTGGCACCATTTAGTATATAGTGGTCGCCTGCATCTTTAATATTTGTCAGCATGCCGGAAGGATTACTGCCATGGTCGGGTTCTGTTAATCCGAAACAACCTAGCCATTCTCCACTCGCCAATTTTGGCAGGTATTTCATCTTTTGTTCTTCACTTCCATAGGCATGAATGGGAAACATCACCAACGATCCTTGTACAGAAGCTGTAGAACGAACACCGCTATCTCCCCTTTCCAGTTCCTGCATCATTAGACCATAGCTGATGTAATCCATTCCTCCACCGCCATATTCTACGGGGATGGTAGGACCAAATACACCAATATCGCCCATCTGTTTTACAATTTGCTCAGGAAATTCAGCACGCTGTGCATAATCTTCTATAATAGGGGAAATTTCTTTTTTCACATAATTCCTAACCGTATCGCGAACCATTTTATGTTCTTCGGAAAGCAATTCATCCAATAAATAATAATCAGGAGATTGAAATACATCTGTCTTGACAGCCATCGTTAGTACATTTTAGTTTACGAATAAGAGTTTTTTCATAGACAATCCCAAAAGAATTATCATGCTGCAAAAGTAATTGTCCGCATCTTCACATCAATATAATGTTGTACTTTTCTTTTCTAATTGCTAAATCTATTCAAATGAAAAAAATATTGCTTCTTTTATGTTTTGTTATTCCATCTCTGACTTTTGCTCAGGAAAAACAAGGTGCAGCTCAACCAAATGATAATGCCAAGCCTGTCTATGAAATGATGAATTTCTGGTTCGTCATGCTTATGAAAGGCAATAACAGAACACAAGACAGTGCCACCGCTGCAAAGTTGCAAGCAGGACACATGGCCAATATGGGCAAAATGGCTGCCGAAGGAAAATTGCTGATCGCAGGACCGTTTACTGATAATGCAAACTGGCGAGGTATCTTTATTTTTAAATCAGCTTCCAAAGATGAAGTAGAAGCCATGCTACAACAAGATCCGGCTATAGCTGCCGGCAGATTGGCTTATGAAATTCATCCTTGGATGACAGCAAAAAATTGCATTCTAAAATAAAAACAATGTCTTATACCTATTTAGCACTTGGAGACTCCTACACAATCGGTGAAGGTGTGCCGCTTCATGAAAGTTTTCCGTACCAATTGGTTCAAATGCTCAGAAATGAAGGGCTAACCTTTTTTGCACCCGAAATAGTGGCACAAACCGGTTGGACAACTGCTGAGCTACTGGATCATCTTTCTAAAACCAAGCTTTATACCCATTACGACTTTGTAACCTTACTGATAGGTGTCAATAACCAATACAGAGGTTTATCCGCTGATGACTACAAGAAAGACTTCGAAATGCTGTTGAAAAAAGCCCGGTCTTTTGCCAAAGAAGACTCAGGTGTCATCGTTTTGTCTATTCCACATTGGGGGATGACACCGTTTGCCGCGGATAGAGATACAGCTAAGATAGAAGCAGAAATTGACCTTTTTAACAGCATCAATAAAAGCATGGCAGTTGACGCAGGTATCCAATATATTGATATAGCGGAGGGAACAAAAGAAGTGGTAAACAATGGCGCTTTACTTACAAAAGACAACTTGCATTATTCAGGCGTAGCACATGGTGGTTGGGCTAAGGAAATAGCGGCGGTTATAGAAAAAGTTATTGCGCTGAATGGCTAATAAACAATGATTTCTTTTTTTAACTGTGGCAACAACAACTTTCTATTAATGCTTTGCACCGGATAATTTAATGCGGCGGCATAAAAGGAATGATGCCCGGTATTCACAAATAACTTCCCTGCTAAATCAAACGAAATTTTCCCCGGATCAGGATTGTAATCATTGATACCGTTGTCTTCAACTAAGAGATTAACAGGTTCTCCGCTTTCGCCTTCATATAAAGCCAACCAAGAAGTTCCTTCGGGCAAGGTAATATCTATTGTTTTACTATTGTTGATGTGCATGCTGTCTATTAATGGAACATCAACAGGACGAATTGAATCAGGTTCAAATTTGAAGTACAAAGCAGTATTCCATAGAACTGCTGAAGAATCTTCCAATGCCGAAACCTTATATTTTCCGTTTTCAATGACAACAAAATTTTCGTGAAGGCCATAAATGTCATCTTTGGTATAAATCATAAAACCATTCTTATAGCTTATACCGGCTA
>JANMZN010000215.1:0-2662 GCA_031383285.1 Segetibacter sp. | reverse complement strand
TAAATGGCCTGAAACGCCGCTTAATTCATTGTTTACAGGTTTGCCAAGCAGAAGAATTTTTGACAGGTTCAATGGTTTTCAAGTATTGTTTATTATCAATGCAATAGCAGCATTGTCTGAGGCATTTGCTAAAGAAGCAGTACCGGTAATAGAAAACACACTCAACAATCATTTTATTGATGATGCGAATAGTGAACTATCTGTATTTAACATGTTGAAAAATGAAGATTACAGTAATAGTATGGATAAGACTTTTACCAATAGCATAAATAGTGAGGAGAAATATGGACTTGAATACAGGTTGTGGAAATTAGAGAACAGGCATTAAGCTACAATAAGGAAACTATTCGTTCAAATTATTCATCTGCAAATAAACACCTGTGGATGGTGAGGTCAATATGAGCGGTTCAAAAGATGCCAATTACATTATCAAAAAAATAAAATAAAAAAAGGCCACTCCTAAGAGCAGCCTTCAATACGGTTCACTTTTTTTAAATGTTAGCTAATGCGCTTAACATTGAATGATTCCATCCCTTTCTTACCTTCTCTTGTTTCAAATTCAACTTTATCACCCTCATTAAGCGTTGCTCCGTTGAGTACTGATACATGCACAAAGTATTCTGTGCCCGAATCGCTTTTAATGAAACCAAATCCCTTGGCATCATTGAAAAACTTTACTGTTCCTGTTTCTTTCATTGTAATTTATTAATGGACAAAGGTATATATAAAATCCGGACTACAGTGAAATAGTCTTAAAAGCAGGCAAAAACAATTGATTTATATAGGGTTACAAGAATTATTATTGGGTAAAATGCCAAATTAATTCAACTTTATGCCCAACAATTTCATTAGATTACACCTCACTATGACCATCATGAAGCCAATTGTCAGCCAAATAACCATCTATCCTATTAAGTCTTTGGACGGGATAAATCTGCAAAAAGCATTGATTACCGAAGGCGGCTGCCTAATGCACGACCGGGAATATGCCATCACCGACCAACATGGCAAATTCATCAATGGAAAGTCTAATCCGCTAGTGCATACATTGCGTACTACTTTCGATTTGGACCAGGATATGGTTCATTTCCGGCAGCAGGAAGCAACCACATGGACTACGTTTCACTTGCAGAAAGAAAAAACCGGTATTGAATCTTTCCTCAGCAACTATTTTGGGCAGCTCATTCAGTTTTTGCAAAATAGTACCGGACGCTTTCTCGACATACCTGATATTAGCGGTGCTACGATCCTCTCCACCACTTCTTTGGAAACGGTTGCGCAGTGGTACGATGTCATAGGCATTAACGAAACAAGAAACAGGTTTCGGGCAACCATAGAAATTGAAGGCGTGCCCGCTTTTTGGGAAGACCAACTTTGCTCCTCGCCGGGAAAAAAGATTGAATTCAAAATAGGCGATGTAACCCTTATCGGCATGGCTCCCCGCGAAAGATGCATCGTACCCACCCGTAACCCCGAAACGGGAGCAAGCACCTTTGCTTTTGCAAAAACATTTGCCAAACAACGTGCAGCAACACTGCCTGCTTGGTCATCCCTTAGAGAATATGATCATTATTACTATCTCTCTGTTGACTGCCACCTACCCAACTCAGAAATTGGGAAGTATTTGGAGGTAGGGAGTGAGGTGGTGGTGACAGCAACAACTATAACCTAATATTACCTACAAAAGAAATGCAAAGCACTAAAGAAAATTGAAAATGAATTTTTAGCTTATTCATTTAATTTTTGCTTGTTTTTAGGTGGTGGTAAAAAGTTATCGTTTGTTATCACTTTCTTCCCTGTTTTTTGTTCCAATGCCAATCTTGCGTCCTTGGCTATTTTTCCACCTTTCTTTCCAGCTATTGCATTTTGTTGTACCCCTTTAGCTTTATCAGTTTCTGCTATTTGCCTTGTTGAAAGTTCAGCTAAAGCTGTAAAAATCAACTCCGCTTCGCTCATGTGGTCTCTTAAGTTCTGCGATTTCAAGCCTTTTAAATCCTTGTGCTTTTTCACCGTTAGCCCTGTCCATTCTTGATGAATGACATTGGTTAAAAACGCAAACTCGTCTCCTTTTTGAACGCCGCTTTCTTTCCAGTAATCGGTAAGTTTATTGCGGGTTTCCTGTCCGGTCATCCGTTGCTGAATCCACTTTTCGCTTCTACCCAATTTCTGCCAGTTTTCTCTTGCTCTTTCAAGGCTCATTTCCGGGTCTTGAATTTCCTGCATACGTTCATACCCCACTTTAGCCAACCATTGTTTAAAAGGTTCGGCTTTGGGGGACGGGATGGATTGGATAAGGCGAAGTAAGGTTTGTGTATCTGCAACGTCAGTTTCTCGCATTTTTCCATCCGTTGCTTCCATTTTCAACTGTCGACAAATTGTCGACAGTTCAAGTCCATCTTCTGTTTTCACCCTTTTTTTCATTTTAAACCAATAATCCCTTGGATTAGAGCTATCAGTTAAAATTTCTATTACATCAATCACTGAGAAATACCATGTTTCTGATTTTTCGTCCCAATGTGTCCGGACTTTTTTGGATTCGAAGAGTTTGAGGTTGGGCATTTCTACTAAATTTAATATGGTTGCGTTAGTATTTTATAAAGTACATCACTAAAAATAGGAAATAATGCTAGATCTCAAAGATAAAAATTGTCAACCAATTATA
>JANMZN010000197.1:0-15248 GCA_031383285.1 Segetibacter sp. | reverse complement strand
CTGCAACGCATCGCCCAAAAAGCACTGCCCACCTATAATACCATCAAAGAAAAAATAACACAGGCCACTTGCATAGGGGCAGATGAAACAGGCATAAACATTAATGGCAAAAATCATTGGGCATGGACATGGCAAAACAATACCCTTACCTACATTGTATGTGCCGCCAGCAGGGGGTTTAAAACAATACAGGCAGTATTTGAAAACGGGTTACCCAATGCCACATTGGTACATGACAGATGGCCATGTCATTTTCAGACCAATGCAAAAGCACACCAAATATGCACTGCACATTTAATAAGGGAACTCAATTATATCAATGAACTTTATAAAGACAAATGCCACTGGGCAACAGCATTTAAAGCATTATTGCAAGATGCCATTTTGCTGAAAAAAGAACTAACCACCGCAGACTACTATTACCCAAACATAAAACGGCAGGCACTATTTGAAAAGTTAGACCAATGGCTGCTGTATTCTATAAATGAACGGCATAAAAAATCTAAAAAACTACAGAAAAAACTGTTAGCCAAACAGGAGTGTATCCTTTATTTTTTACTACAATCAAATGTAGCTCCCGATAACAATGGCTCAGAGAGAGC
Organism: Segetibacter sp.; assembly: GCA_031383285.1. Taxonomy (GTDB): domain Bacteria; phylum Bacteroidota; class Bacteroidia; order Chitinophagales; family Chitinophagaceae; genus Segetibacter. The sequence continues at coordinate 14,646 of JANMZN010000197.1, read as the reverse complement.
CATCAGAAATATTAAGGTAAAACAAAAAATATCAGGGCAATTTAAAACGCTTGAAAGCGCAAACGTATTCGCCATCCTTAGAACCGTTATAGATACTACCGTAAAAAATGGAAATAACGTTTTGAACGCATTACATCTTATCGCTACTTTTGGAACTGAATAGTTACAATGCTTTTATTTTATTAAAAGATGGAAAAATTGTTTTGGAAAAATACTTTGAAACATTTTCACAGGATAGCATTTGGTATTGGGCCTCAGCGGGCAAAACAATTACTTCGTTTCTTGTGGGCAAAGCCCAAGAGGAAGGCTACCTTTCTATTAATGACACGGCTTCCAAATATCTTGGTCAAGGTTGGACAAGTTGCACTAATGCCCAAGAATCAAAAATTACAATCAGAAATCAACTTACCATGACTTCTGGTCTGGATGATGGTGTGCCGGATGATGATTGCACTGCAGACACATGCCTTAAATATCTTGCGGATGCTGGCACAAGATGGTCCTATCACAATGCGCCTTATACCCTCTTGCATGGTGTTTTAGAAGATGCCACAAATACTACTATTAATAATTATACACAAACAAAACTCAAGAACCGAATAGGTATGACAGGTGCATGGTTACCTTCCGGATCAAATGTTGTTTATTATAGTAAGGCGAGGAGTATGGCTCGTTTTGGATTATTGATTTCGAACAACAGTATCTGGGGTACGGATACCATCATGAAAGACCCGATTTATAAAAGTCAAATGATCAATACTTCGCAGCAAATAAATAAATCTTATGGTTACCTATGGTGGCTCAATGGAAAAAGCTCATACATGTTGCCAACACTTCAAAACATTTTTCCTGGATCCTATGCACCTGAAGCACCTACAGATATGTATTCAGCGCTTGGTAAAATGGACAAATCTTAAGTATTTCAGAAAGTCAGGGAATCGTATTTGTAAGAATGGGAGAATCGCCGAATGCCGGACAGGCAAGCATCGCAACATTGTTTTGCAACCAGATATGGAAAAGAATAAATGAGTTGAATTGTGGTACATTTCCAATTAATATTTCTGCATTTGAAGCCACAAAAGATAATCAAAAAATAATGCTTCGCTGGACCACCGAAAATGAAATAAATGTAAGTCATTTCAACATAGAACGCAGCGAAGATGGAACCAATTTTTTAAATATTGGGAGTGTAAAAAGCAATGCACAGGGAAGTAAAACTTACCATTTTGAAGATGCCCTAAAAATGCATTCAGGCAACAAACTATTTTATCGGATTCAGCAATTAGATAAAAACGGTGCTACTCATTATTCTCCTGTAGTTCCTATTTCCATCACTAATAAGATAAAGGTCACCCTTCTACCTAATCCGGCTAACAACTATATTTCAATCAATGGTACAGATTTGAACAGGATAGTGATCGTTAATACTTCAGGAAAAGTGTTAATTAAAAAAGATCTATTAAAAGGAAACAATAATCATTTATTGGATATTTCTGCACTTCCAACCGGATTTTATTCTGTAATAATGACCAAAGAAAATTCAAATACTGAAGTACAAAAACTGGTAGTGCAATAATCATTGCATTATATTTGCCCTTAACACATCTGAGTATTGAAACGAATAACCTTTACGGTTACCAATGATCTTAATTATGACCAAAGGATGCAGCGAATATGCTCTACACTCGCATCCTCAGGTTATAATGTACTGTTGATTGGTCGCAAATTGGTTCAATCAAAACCCTTAGAGAAACAGTTATTTAAGCAACAAAGGCTTTATTGTTTTTTCAAAAAAGGAAAACTCATGTACCTGGAATATAATTTCAGGCTATTCATACGGTTACTTTTTACTACCTCTGATTGCTATTGTGCCATAGATCTTGATACTATTTTGCCAAACTATTTTGTATCCGTTTTAAAAAGAAAAAAAAGGGTTTATGATGCTCATGAGTTATTTACTGAGCAAAAAGAAATCATCTCACGCCCCGCTATACATAAACTGTGGCTAAAGATTGAAAAGTTCGCAGTTCCAAAATTTCAATACGGATACACAGTAAACGATTTCATCCAGCTAGAATTTGCTAATCGATACCTAGTTCAGTATGCAGTGGTGCGAAACCTGCCATTGCTTTCCAATACCATAAACAATGAAAAAACAAATGAACCTTTCATCATTTATCAAGGCGCAGTAAATGAAGGTCGGAGTTTTGAGACGCTTATTCCTGCTATGCAATTTGTGAATGCTAAACTAGTTATTTGTGGAGATGGCAATTTTTTTGAGCAAGTAAAAAAGCTGATTGTTAAATATAATTTAGAACAAAAAATTGAATTGAGAGGATTAGTACCGCCAAAAGAATTAATAAAATTGACCCCAAAAGCAAACGTGGCAATTATGCTTTTTGAAGGAACAGGTCTCAATCAATTTCAGTCGCTTGCCAACAGGTTTTTTGATTACATTATGGCTGGAGTTCCGCAAGTTTGTGTTAATTACCCTCAGTATAAAGCGATCAATGAGCAATACGAAGTGGCAAGCTTAATTAACAATACTGATGAACAAACAATCGCATCGGCTATAAACAATTTATTAGTCGATGATGTTTATCATAAAAAACTACATGATAATTGTCTCAAAGCTTCAAAAGAATTGAATTGGGATAACGAAAAAACAATTTTGATTAACTTTTATAACAAACTTTGGTAGCATACTTTGGATAACCATTTACATATTATTTGCCTGAACGTCCCCTACCCTGTAGATTATGGTGGTGTATTCGATTTGTATTATAAATTACCTGCACTATCTAAACTAGGAATAAAAATACACCTCCATTGTTTTGATTATGGAAGAGGCAAGCAACCCATACTTGACCAATATTGCCATGAAGTAAATTATTATAAAAGAAAGACCGGATTGAGCGGGTTCTCGTTTCATTATCCATATATAGTAAGTAGCCGCATTAATGATGAACTAACACATCGACTTGCAAAGGACAATTATCCAATACTCATGGAAGGTGTTCATTGTACCTGGCTTTTAAATGAAGATAGGTTCTCATCAAGAAAACTGTTTGTAAGGCTCCACAATGTTGAACATATTTATTATCATTTCCTTTATAAGAATACGCCTTCTCTGTATAAGAAAATTTATTATTCATGGGAAAGCTATTTGTTAAAACGATATGAGAAAAGGATTGCCAAAAAGACCACTTTTCTTGCAGTATCTAATAATGATGCAGAAATATATCAATCATTAGGCGCAACAGATTCTCAGTACCTTCCATTATTTTTACCTGAATGGGAAATAAAAGCAACAGAAGGCAAAGGGAGCTTTTGCTTATATCAGGGCGATCTAAGTGTTCCTGAAAATGAAATAGCGGCAATTTGGTTATTGGAAAACGTGTTTATTAAAAATAAAATCCCTTTTGTTGCCGCAGGAAAAAACCCATCAAAGAAGTTAACCAAACTTTTTTATAAACAAAATACAACGTGCATTATTGAGAATCCGTCAGAGAAAGAAATGCAAGACCTCATCAGAAAAGCACATATTAATTTGATTCCATCCTTCAACAATACCGGCATTAAATTAAAACTAATTAATGCATTGTACAACGGTAGGCATTGTGTTGTAAACCCTTCCACCATTATTGGTACTGGGCTGAATGAGTGCTGTACAATTGGTGAAACTGCAGAAGAATTTTCTACTATTGTAGAAGAACTATACAATAAGCCTTTTACTAATGATCAGATAAAAATGAGAAGTGTATTATTAAATAATATGTTTAATAATTCTAACAACGCGATTAAACTATCCGGCATTTTAAATTTAAAAATCGCCACTCAATAAGGAGTTTGTTGAGCAAGAAATTGATTTATTGATGAGCGAACTTCATTCTATTAACTACCTTCGGCACGCATGTTTCAAGAGTTTTCAAAGACATTTAGAATTGCATTGCCAATCATTATTAGCAATGTCTCACAGGTTGGACTTGGCCTAATAGACAGTGCCATGATTGGCGTTGTTGACTATAAACAATTAGCCGCAGCTTCACTTGCATTAAATGTCATTTCTCTACCAATGGTTGTAGGTATGGGAATGGGCATGGCATTATCGCCTTTAACTGCCATTGCAAATGGTCAAAATAATAAAATCAAAATTTCAAAATTGCTATTCAATGGTGTTATCGTAGCAACAATTGTAGCATTGATTATTTCAATTTTGCTGGTTACAAATTCACACTTGCTATTTCACTTAGGGCAGGATACAGATGTAGCTAGACTTGCCCAACCATTTTTTAATACTTTATCCCTTTCACTTATTCCAATGCTCATTTTTACTGCGGTGAAGCAGTTTTGCGATGGACTAGAATTTACCAAGACAGCTATGATTCTTTCTATACTGGCATTGCCGGTAAATGCACTTTTGAATTGGGTTTTTATTTACGGTCACCTTGGTTTTCCTAGAATGGAATTGGTTGGCGCCGGTTATGGCACTTTAATTACTAGAATTTTAATGGCAACTTCATTAATAATTATCGTTTGGAAACATCGGATTTTTGCCACTTATATTCAACTTAGAACGATCGCCTGGAAGATTGATTTTGCAGTTTGGAAAGAGATTGCAGGAATAGGTATACCCACAAGTCTGCAATATGGGATGGAAGTTGCAGCCTTTGCAGTTTCAGCTGTTATGATCGGTTGGCTAGGCGCAACTGATTTGGCAGCTCATCAGATTGCATTACAAGTGGCCACTGCTACGTTTATGGCGGCTTCGGGTCTATCACTTGGGGGCTCTATTAGAGTTGCCAATGCTTTTGGTCGGAATGAAAATATTTTAGTAAGGAAAATAGGGATAAGTACCCTTATAAGTGGCCTTGTTTACGGCTGTTTATGTGCGGCTATCTTTATCATTTTTAGGAATGTACTTCCAGAACTCTTCACCAATGATTCTTCTGTAATAAAAACAGCATCTACCCTATTAATTTTCGCCGCCCTTTTTCAAGTTTCAGATGCTACTCAAGCAATTGGAGTTGGATTATTAAGGGGTATAAAAGATGTAAAAATACCTACCGCATTGGTAACAATAGCGTATTGGGCCATCGGAATTCCTGCGGGTTATTTTTTAGCATTTAAACTGAAAATGGGGGCATCCGGTATTTGGTTGGGCTTTGTAATTGGGCTAACCGCTTCTTCAGTATTTCTTAACTTGAGATTTTTAAAGAAAACAAAATAAAGTAAACCAACCAATCTCAGGATTATTAATACTTCACTTTATCTGCTTTGTTTTTCCATTTTTCAAATACTTTTAATGCTTCATCTCTTCCAATAGAAAGAATTGGAATTTTTCGATCTTCGTGAGAACAGGTCAATTCTTCATATATCATAGAATCGTCAAAACCTATATCTGCGGCATCTGTGCGTGTATTTGCAAAATAAACAGATTTGGGCCTTGCCCAGTAAATGGCGCCCATGCACATAGGACAAGGTTCGCAAGATGTAAAGACCTCGCAATCTTCTAGTTGAAAGGTTTTTAAATTCTTGCAGGCATCTCTAATAGCTACCACTTCTGCATGTGCCGTTGGGTCGTTTGTAGAAGTCACCATATTATTTCCCCGACCAACAATTGCTTCTCCTTTTACGATTATGCAGCCAAAAGGGCCACCTGAGTTGGAGTCTATTCCTTGCAATGAAAGGTTGATAGCCTCTTGCATAAATCTTTCTTCTCTGGTCATTTTTAGTTTTGTTATTAGTAAATATAGGAAAATAAAAATCATTTGATTCACCTATCCACCATGATAATTTCACTTACAATTAAGTAACCTTGTTTTATTATTGCATTCAACTTACCAAATTATGTATCGCCAATTACTTTGTACGCTTCTTTGTTTTTTACCTTTTGTCCTTTCATCACATGCACAAGAAAAACTTGACATTCCAAGAAATATTCAACAAGCATACAAAAAAGGCACAAGATCAGTAACCGGAAGCCCCGGAAATAATTATTGGCAAAATAGTGCTAACTATTTCATTAATATTGATTTTGACCCCTCCACATTGATGTTAAAGGGATCGCAAACCATTGATTATGTTAATAATAGTACAGACACTTTGAAAAAATTAATTTTCAAACTCTATCCAAACCTATACAAAGCCGGGGTAAAGAGAATGGTTCATTTATCAACAGCAGACATTGGGGAAGGTATTTTTATTGACGAGCTTCATTTAGGTTCCAACAATTCACCAATTAAATATGAAATTGACGAAACAAACATGGCGATAAAAATTCCTGCTTTGCTTCCATCAAAATCAATTTCACTGGACATAAAGTTTCATTACCAGCTTAACAAAGGAAGCCATTTTCGCACAGGACAAGTTGAGGCCAACGCTGATTTTTTGGCTTACTTTTTTCCACGCATTGCCGTTTATGATGACATTGATGGCTGGAACATGAATCCATACCTTGGAACGCAGGAATTTTATAATGATTTTTCAAATTTTAAAGTTGCAATCACCGTTCCAAAAAAGTTTTTTGTTTGGGCAACCGGAGATCTTAATAATTGTAATGAAGTAATGGCCGAAAAGTATTGCAACCGTATATTAAAAGCAGAACTTTCCGATCAGGTCATTGATATTATTGACTCTAATGATCTTGCAGAAAGTTTAAGTAAAAACGAAACAGGGACCAATACCTGGAATTTTACTGCAAAGAATGTTACTGATTTTGCCTTCGCCTTATCAGATCACTATGTATGGAAATCTACCAGCATTGTGGTTGATTCACTTAGTAGAAGAAGGACCCGTTCAGATGCTGTTTACAGCCTCAAACACAAGGATTTTGAAGAAGTGATCCATTACAATAGAGAAACAGTAAAAAATATGAGTTATAGTTTTCCGAAATGGCCCTTTCCGTATGCGCACATGACGGTATTTGATGGATTGGACCAAATGGAATATCCTATGATGGCCAATGACAATCCGGTTGACAACAGAACAGATGCCATCACGCTTACCGACCATGAAATATTTCATACCATGTTTCCCTTTTATATAGGTACAAACGAAACAAAATATGGTTGGATGGATGAAGGATGGGCTACTATGGGAGAATGGTTGATTTCGCCAATGATTGATTCAAATATTGTAGACGACTACGGCATGAAAAGATACGATGACAATGCCGGAAAGGAAATTGACGTACCCATCAATACACTTACAACGTTACAGAATGGCTCAGCAATGTTCCTGAACTCTTATGTAAAACCTGGCCTTGGATATCTATATGTTAGGGATTATTTGGGGGAGGAATTGTTTACAAAAGCGCTTCACTATTATATTAAAGAATGGAAAGGTAAACACCCTATCCCATTTGATTTTTTCAATTGCATTAATATTGGGTCCGGCAAAAATCTTGATTGGTTTTGGAAAAGATGGTTTTTTGATGGCGGCGTTCCTGACTTGGCTATAAGCGATGTGAACAAAAAAGACAACGATTACATCATTACCATTTCATCAAAAGGATCAAAACCAATACCTGTTGACTTAACTATTACATTTAATGACAACTCAACTATAAAAGAACATAGGAGCATTCAGGTTTGGGAAACCGGTAATAAGACAGTTGAAATCCGTATAGCTGCAACTAAAAACATAAAAGTTGTATCATTAGGAAGTACATATACTGCTGACGTCAATAAAACCGACAATACTTGGGTAAGTAAATAATAATATTATTAATTAGTAACAATCTATCAAAATAATAATCCCAATATTTAGAATGTGATAACCGGACTATTAATTTTCTTATGAAAAGGCTGAGTATTTGGATAGTAATATTTGCTTGGTTATCAGGGGCTCTAGGCATCGTTGGTGCTTTTACTGTTTTTATTATAGGCGCAAGACTATCCGAAGTTCAATCTTCTAGAAATAGTAAGCAACAAGCAGTCACACAGGCACCCATTTCTTCTCCTATTTCAATTAAAGAAAAAAAACCAGCTGTTATTGACAATGATCAAAAGGAAGCCTCCGAGATAATAAATATTAAAAAGGAACAGCCTAAAAGCATAGAAAAGGAGCCTATAGTTGAACAAACCAAAATTACCCCCCCACCTAAAATTGCAGAGAAAGCAATTAAACTAGTTAAGCCCCATATAGTTAATGCCCCTATTCCAATAAAAATAATAGAACTCCCTAAAAAATCGGTAAAGGAAATACCTAACACGGAACCATCAGAAATAGGAGGTACTGAGGAAAAGATATTAGATCAACAGGAACTGAGTCAATTATTGGCTCAAATAAAAGATACCAAGCAAGCACAAGGCATTTGGGCTAATTGTATCAGAGTTGTAAGATCGAAAGCAGGAAACAATAAAAGGGCAACTTCTCAAATAGAAATGTATTTGCGTAATCATAATTACTCCATAACCGGAAAAGAAGAATCTACCCAAAAGAATAAAGGCGTTTTGGTAATCGGCAACAATGATTGTATAAAAATAGTTGTAGGAGAATTTTAACATTCAATAACTATAGATCATAATCCTTTCCTAAAAATCTCCCACTTTTCTAGAATTAAAGCAATGGAATGTTACAACTATTCGTTCTAAAGATGTAATTAATCTAGCTTAAATCGCTATTTTATAGGTTATCTTTAACCAATAATAAAACAATTTTTAATAAATGATTTTAAATTTTATAAGAGGAATAGCTACAATTTTTTTATTCTTCATTTTCTCATTTACTTACTCCCAAGTCCAAAAGCCAAATATCATTTTCATTCTAGCTGATGATGTAGGTTTCAATGTTTTACGTTCGAATGGAGGCACCCGTTTTTCTACACCTAATTTAGATACCATGGCCGCTATGGGCATGCGGTTTACCCAATGCCATGCATCGCCTGTCTGTTCACCTTCGAGAACTACCATCATGACAGGAAAATACAACTTCAGAAATTATAAAGATTGGGCAAAATTAGACACTACCCAGCTCTCTTTTGCCAACATTCTAAAAAATGGAGGCTACAAAACCGCTTGTTATGGTAAATGGCAATTAGGTGGAGGCAACGCTTCTCTGAAAGCATTCGGATTTGAAAATTACTGTATTTATGCACCATTTACACCATCGCCATCACCACTACCTTCAAGATTTAAAAGTCCATCACTTTATTCAAATGGTCAAGTACTTTCAGATAGTTCCGTTGCCGGAAAATATGGAGAAGATATCCTTACGGATTCTCTTTTAAGTTTTATTGATAGAAATAAAAGTAACCCATTTTTTGCCTACTATCCAATGGTTCTTCCGCATCAACCATTTCAACCTACTCCAGATGATAGTGCTTATGCATCTTGGAATTCCTTAACAAGAAGTGATACAATATATTATCCTTCGATGGTAAAATATATGGATAAGAAAATTGGGGCAATTATAAAAAGAGTTAAGGAACTTGGCTTGGATACTAATACTTATATCTTTTTTGTTGCTGATAATGGTTCTCCAAAAAATATTTCCGAAATTACTGTTGATCTAATAAGTGAGGGCGGAAAGGGTTCATCGACGGGAGCACACACAAATGTTCCTCTTTTGGTTACAGGTCCGGGAGTACCTGTTGGATCCACTAATAATCAACTAGTTGATTTTACCGATTTCTTTCCAACATTGGCAAATCTTACCAACATTTCTTTAAATGCTCAAAATTTGTCAATTGACGGTAAGACATTTTCCAGAAAGTTATTAGGTCAAAGTGACACAGTTCGTCAATTTATTTTCAACCACTATATCCCTTGGCCAGGTTCAACAACATTAAAACGTTGGGTACAAAATTCAACCTATAAATTAAACGACTCTTTAGGTAAGCTTTCCTTTTTCAATCTGAATACTGACAGAGAAGAAATTAATCCGCTTGCCGATACCTTATTGTCTTTCGAAGAACAACAAACCAAGCTAAATTTAAAAGCTGTATTAGATGAATATGCAACGCTGTCTCCTCCTGTTTTAGCTAGTACTACGATTGTTAATGTAACTGACACTACCGCCATTTTATCTGCTACAATAATGCCCATTGGAGGATTTTCATCAGTTCAAGAAAGAGGTACAATATATTCACCTTTCAAGATTGAAGATGAATCTAAAGGAGATTTGAATGCCTTCAACAGATTAGCAGAAGGTGGCACATCAATATCTGCATTTAGCCAATTAAGAAAAAATCTACAACCTCAAACCCGGTATAATGCCAATGGCTATGCTATCAATGAATTTGGAAATGGATATAGTCCAGCAATAAGCTTTAGGACTTTATCGAAAGACGTAACAATACCTCCGACTAATTTTGTCGGAAAACCATTTAGTCAAAATGCTGTCCAACTCAACTGGTCCGATGCAGTATTTCCGGATTCCTTCGCAACAAAAAGAGGATATATCATACTTTATTCGACAAACTTGCCTGTAATTACGGCTTTACCCGATGGGTTAGAGCCAAAAAATATAATTGTAGCAGGAAAAGTTGCAGATAATCTTTCTGCCATTTCCCCACAAATGCCTTTAAATAATTCAAAAATTTCAGGTTTAAGTTTAGATTCAACTTATTATTTTATGCTTATTCCATACACCTGGGATGGCACAAATAAAGAAACATACAATTATTTTACTTCAGGAATTCTAACAACTAATGCGAAACCAGGACCTGTAACTATTACCTGGATAGGAGGCAACTCTGGTTCATGGGGAGATCAGACTAAATGGTCTCCCAATGCTGTTCCATTGAGCCGTGATACTGTTCAATTTATATCTTCTACCCAGTCTATTATTTTGGCAGTGCCAAATATCAATCTAGGTAAGTTGACATTTAAAGGCAAGGGTCAGGTAATATTAACCACTTCTGGTGCACGAACTATCAATCTAGGATTAGGCGACTCATCTATTTATATTTCAGACTCGTCGTCAGTGATTGTTGGAAATAATAATGCCATCACTATTAATTTACCGCTCGGTAGTAGAGGGATCATCAACGGGACATTAATATTCAGGCAAGGTAATCATCGGTTAATTGCAAATGATAGTGCATCGGTAAGGTTTAAAAAAGGAAGTACATTTATTGCAGGTGACCGCTCATTGACAGGTTTTGGAGGTTCGCCTTTTGGCAATACAGGAATTGGCAATACGATAGTTTTTGAAGATAGCGCATCATATGTACAAAACGAAGGACTAGCACCTTTTGCATTAACTGCTCCCGCTTCAAAAATCTTTTTGAATAAAAGAAGTAATTATTTCTTCAAAGTGGGAAATAATTCAACTTTTAGCCTATCGGGTAGAAAATATGGAAACATTATTATAGGAAATAATTCCATTGCCACATCTTCAGGATCAGATAATGCCACTTTTAATACATTGAAAATAGACTCGGGCAGTTCATTCTCCTTTGTCGGAAATTCAATTAACCAAATAAACATAAATGGCGATATTATAAGTTTAGGCTCGGGGATAATTGACATTAGTGCAGGAAATATTGTATTTGCAAATGGTGGCACCCAGAACATTGGAGGTGGTGGCGGAACCGGTCGGATTGCTTTAAACCGGATTATTGTTTCCTCAGGTACAACTGTAAACCTTTTAAGAGATGTAGTATCGTCTTCAAGGACAATTGTTAATGGCACTTTGGTCTGTGGAACTTCGGTGTTATCAGGCACAGGAAATTTCACGCTTTCGTCAGGAGCTTCGCTTAATATTGGTTCTCCTGATGGAATTTATTCTACTACTGCCAAAGGCAATATACAAATGACTGGACGGACTTTTAGTTCTTCAGCAAATTATACCTTCGATGGGTTAACCAATCAAGAAACGGGTATATTTTTAACTGCCCCCCTAGCCAACACAGTCAACAGACTAACATTTGCAAATGCCAACACTATTAAACTAAATGCCGATCTTTTTATATTATCAAGTTCAAGCAACTCTTTATCCATGACTAGTGGGTTTGTAAACCTTAACACCTATTCAGTAACCATTCCTGCAACAGGAAAACTAAATGCTACAGGAGGTAATTTTACAGGCAATACCGGCATGTTAAAATTTGCTGGCGCAGGTTCTATTTCAGGAAATATTTTACTTTCAAATGTAGAAATTGTAAAAGCAGTTGATTTTGGAACAGGATCAGTAATTGGAAACACGCTTAATTTAAACAATGGTGGATTGATAAAAACCAATGCCCCTGCTTATGCGTCAGGATCTACATTAATTTATAATACAGGTGCATTTTTAAAAAGAGGATTGGAATGGAGCACTTTGTCTGGCAGAGGATATCCATTTAATGTTTGCATTAAAGGCAATACGACACTCGACCTGAGTGCAAATGGATTTGCTGATCGTGGAATTGCAGGAACCTTATCCTTAGGTGATAACGATAGTAGAGGCAATCTTACTTTGGGTGCCACTACCGGTAAATTGTTTATTGCAAATGGGTTAGTTATAGGAGGTAATATTTCCGGATGCACACTAACTTTATCAACAGTACCGGGATCTGATCTTTATATTTCAGGAAACTGGACAAGAAATATTAATGGATCATTCGTACCTAACAGCAGAAAAGTATTTTTAAATGGTACAGGTTTACAAGTAATCAATGGTCCTGGAAATGAAGAAGTAATCCCTTTTCTCGCTTTAATAAAACCATCCGGATCCGTTTTGCTTAATAACAATCTCCGGGTATCTCAACTGTTGGAGTTTATGGAAGTGAACAATGCATTAATTAATACTGCAACAAATTCATTGTACATCTCTTCTGCAAACCAGTCTTCAATATCCCAACCTGGCAATGGATATATTGTTGGTAATTTAAAAAGGCTAATAAAAACAGGAACTAACCTTAACTATCTTTTCCCAATAGGAACCAATCTTGGCTACACACCTGTATCCCTTACGTTTAGTAGTGTTTCTATTTCAGGAAACGTTGCTGCAGCTTCCGTAGACGGAGAATACCCTTTGCTTCCAAGTGACATTATTAAAAACAAATCAATCAATAGATATTGGAAAATTACAAACGAAAGTTTGGCCTTTTCAACTTGTCAATCTCGGTTTACTTTTTTAAATACAGATCGGGATCCACTTGTAAACACAAGCTCCGTAATAATTGCAAAAAATTCTAACGGTTGGACTTATCCGAAAGTTTCGGGGCGGAGTACAAATTATACAGAGATTTCAGAGGATGCTAGCTTTGGGGAATATATCATTGCTCAAAGAGCCTGTGTTGTTCCTACTCTTTCATCTGTCATTACCAATATAAGTTGCTTCAATACTTCTACAGGGGCTATAACAATAAATACTTCAGGAGGTACCGATCCATTCACTTATGCCTGGTCTGGTCCAAATAGCTTTACTTCTATTACAAAATCAATTGTCAATGTAAAAGCAGGGCAATACCAATTAACAGTTACTGCTAAAGGAGGTTGCAATGCGATTTCTACTTATAATGTTTTACAACCTTCGCAAATAGTTGGTAGTACTCAGCATTTGCCTATTACATGTAATGGCGCTACCACCAATCTAGTGGTGAATGCTACAGGTGGAACTGGAATATTCCAATACACATTATCCGATGGTGTTAATACGGCAAGTCCACAAGCCAGCAATTCATTTACCGTAGGTGCAGGTAACTATACCGTGAACATTGCTGATGAAAACAACTGCAACATCAATACAGCTAGCATAGCCATCAATGAGCCGACAGCCATAACTGCTAATGCTACTTTTGACCCTATAACTTGTAATGGCGCTACCACCAATCTAGTGGTGAATGCTACAGGTGGAACAGGAATATTCCAATACACATTGTCCGATGGTGTGAATACATCTGGTCCACAAACAAGCAATTCATTTACCGTAGGTTCTGGTAACTACACAGTTAACATTGCTGATGCAAACAACTGCAACATCAATACGGGTAGCATAGCCATCAATGAGCCGACAGCCATAACTGCCAATGCTACTTTTGACCCTATAACATGTAATGGCGCTACCACCAATCTAGTGGTGAATGCTACAGGTGGAACTGGAATATTCCAATACACATTATCCGATGGTGTTAATACGGCAGGTCCACAAGCCAGCAATTCATTTACCGTAGGTGCAGGTAACTATACCGTGAACATTGCTGATGAAAACAACTGCAACATCAATACAGCTAGCATAGCCATCAATGTGCCGACAGCAATAACTGCCAATGCTACTTTTGACCCTATAACATGTAATGGCGCTACAACCAACCTAGTGGTGAATGCTACAGGTGGAACCGGTATTTTCCAATACACATTATCCGATGGTGTAAATACATCTGGTCCACAAGCTAGCAATTCATTTACCGTAGGTGCTGGTAACTACACAGTTAACATTGCTGATGAAAACAACTGTAACATCAATTCGGGTAGCATAGCCATCAATGAGCCGACGGCAATAACTGCCAATGCTACCTTTGACCCTATAACTTGCAATGGTGCTACCACCAATCTGGTGGTGAATGCTACAGGTGGAACCGGAATTTTCCAATACACATTATCCGATGGTGTAAATACAGCAGGTCCACAAGCCAACAACTCATTTACCGTAGGTGCAGGTAATTATACCGTGAACATTGCTGATGAAAACAACTGCAACATCAATACAGGTAGC
>JANMZN010000161.1:0-10089 GCA_031383285.1 Segetibacter sp. | reverse complement strand
TTTAAACCAGAAAGACATTGCTACAGCGAAGAAGAGGAGATATACAATAGGACTTTTAAACTGGTTGGCTAATAATTGCAAAATACTGAGTGCCTTAGCTTCTTCAATAGCATTCTTGCCGAATTGCTCAAGCATTTCTTTAGCCTTTTCACTAGATAAACCTTGCTCCGTATTACTGCTAAGCAATGTAATAGCTTCTTCTATCTTTATTGCATGAAAAGTAAAGTCGCCAAGAATTTTTTCCATTGCTTTTTTATTTATCACCTAATTCCTTTTTCATCCAATACTTTTTTATACTTAGCTCTATGAAACCCACTGATCTTCCATCAACTGTGGGCTTCTTCCCATCCACTCGGTAAAAACAATCACCTGGTTTTCAGACAAATCAGGTATGGCATCAATATGGTTTAGCTTGATGGAATAAATACCCCAGGCAAATAATCCTGCAGCTATGAGCAGAACAACCAGCCTGTTTTTTAAAGCAAAACTTATGAGTGCTTTTACCATACTTTTGTATTTTAATTCTATGTTGTATAGAGTAGTTTCATTTAGTAGTATTTGTTAGTACTAAAAACTTTGCTGTAAATGCAAGTCTATACCTAAAATGTGACTAATTCTATGACGAAAGTCAACTAGTACCAAGAATATTAAACATGATTTTCAACATTTATCTGCGGTGTATGGCTATTCTTAATTTACTATTTACTTTTTTTATTTCTTAATGATAACATGCTGGCATTGATAGCAACTACAATGGTACTTACCGTCATTAAAACGGCACCTGCGGCTGGGCTTAATAAAATTCCTTGCTTATACAAAACACCTGCCGCCAAAGGGAGTGCAATAACATTGTAGCCCGTAGCCCAAATTAAATTCTGTATCATTTTTCTATAAGTGGCTTTGCCAAATAAAATCAAACTCACAATATCTTTTGGGTTACTATTTACCAAAATAATACCTGCGGTTTCTGCTGCAATGTCGCTACCACTGCCTACTGCAATGCCCACATTGGCAATGGCTAAAGCTGGTGCATCATTTACACCATCGCCTGTCATGGCAACATACTCCCCTTTACTTTGCAGTTCCTTTATTTTTTCCAACTTTTGATGGGGTAATACTTCTGCAATAAAACTATCCATACCCAAAGTATCGCTTACGCTTTTTGCAACTTTACTATTATCGCCTGTAAGCAAAATTGATTTGATATTGTTTTCTTTGAGGGTCTTGATGGCTTCTGCAGATTCGGGACGAATTTCATCAGACAAAGCAATGTATCCTGCCAGTTGGTTATCGACAATTAAGAACACAACTGTTTCAGTATCATTTGCTGAAAAGCCTTCGGGAATTACTAAATTATTTTCCTTTAAATAGCCAGGACTTACCACCAATATTTTTTTGCCTTCTATGGTGGCTTCTACGCCTTTGCCTGTAATGGCATTGAAGTTTTCTGTTGCAGGAATATTGATAGATAAATCTTTTGCTTTTTGCAGAATACCTGTTGCAATAGGGTGTTCTGATTGTTGTTCTAAAGCAGATGCAAGGCGGATGATTTCATTTTCGTTAAACGCTGTTTCCAGTGATACAATTTTAGAAACCTGAAACTTTCCAACGGTCAATGTGCCTGTTTTATCAAAAACAATGGTGGTTATTTTTCTAGCATTTTCAAAGGCTGCTCTATTTTTAATGAGTAAACCATTTTTTGCTGATAGTGCTGTTGACTTTGCTACAACAAGTGGAACAGCTAAGCCCAATGCATGTGGGCAACAAATAACAATTACTGTTACCATTCTTTCCATGGCAAATGCCAATGTTTGTCCTGATAAATACCAAGCAAAGAATGTAGAAATGCCAGCAACCAATGCAATAATAGTGAGCCATTTTGCTGCTGTGTCTGCTAATAACTGTGTTTGCGATTTTGATTTTTGAGCATCGTCCACCAACTTAATTACCTGTGATAAATAAGAGTCTTTTGCAGCATGAGAAACAGTAACTTTTATAGAACCATTTCCATTAATTGCACCTGCAATTACTTTATCGCCTTTTACTTTTTGTACAGGCTTACTTTCACCAGTCAACATACTTTCGTTGAGATAACTTTCGCCATCTAAGATGATACCATCGGCTGCTACCTTTTCTCCAGGCTTTACAAGAATGATGTCATTTTCTTTTAGGGTTACAGTCTTTACATCCTGCACCATGTCGCTCCCGTCCGATCCGGAACGGGCGGACATTACCATGTGTGCATCTGCTGGCATTAACTGCACTAACAATTCCAATTCTTTTGAAGCACCTGCAACAGATTTCATTTCTATCCAATGACCTAACAACATGATGAGTATTAGCGTTGCCAATTCCCAAAAGAAATCCATACCCTGTAAGCCAAATACAATGGCTACACTGTAGATATAGGCAACGGTAATGGCAAAGGCAATTAAAAACATCATCCCTATATTTTTTGCTTTTACTTCATCTACCAACCCTTTTAAAAAAGGAAAACCACCGTATATAAATACGATGGTTGACAAAGCAAATAATATGTATTTGGAACCAGCAAACTGCCAATCAACACCCATAAAATGCTGTATCATTTCTGAAAGCAGCATGATAGGAATGGTAAGCACAAGCACAACATAAAATCGTTTTTTAAAATCGGTAATCATGCTGTTATGGTCATGCGCTGCATGTCCGATACCATGTTGGTGAGTGGCATCATTATTTCCGTTTTCAACCAATACCAAAGTCATTCCGCAGATAGGACAGTTGCCTGGCTTTTCTTCCACTATTTGTGGATGCATGGGGCAGGTATATTGTGGATGTTCCATTGCAAACCTTTTTTATAAAAATTAAAACTTAGTTCTGCTTTGTGTGGTCCATTCCTTTCATGTCACTCATATCCATTTTTTTTCCTTCCATCTTGTGCATCATGTCCATCATTTTAGGGTTCTCCATCATTTTTTTGCACATTCCAGCCATCATGGTTGTGTCATCCTTGCACATATCCATCATGTCGCCCATCATTCCTTTCATCATGTCTGGGTCGTCTTTCATCATTTGCATCATAGAATTGTGGTGCTGCATCATTATCATTTTACCATTGTTACCACTCATCATTGCATCCATCATTTCTGTGCTCATGCTGCTGTCGTTTGCAATGTTTTCCATCATTGCTTTTCTTGTTTCTGGATTTGAGAGTGCTTGGCTTGCATCTGGACTAGATTGGCAAGATGTAAATGCAATAACTAAAGCAATTGCAAAAAACATTTTTTGTACTGTTTTCATCATGTAAAATTTAGGCGTGAAAGAATTTTCACAACCTGTAAATGTATGAACACAATAGCGCGTAGAATTATATAGTTATGACTAAAAGTTGCATAATTCACACATTTACAATAATGCCTTTCTCATTATTTGCAACAGTCTTTATCTCTAATGAAAATGGATTTCAAAAGCCGAATAATAAAATCAGTAATAGCTTTTAATAATGCATGCATGATTAAGAAAAATTAATCCACAGAAATTTTAATGCCAGTGGATTTTGTAAAAAAATGATTACAAGGGTGCTTTCACAGAGCCACAAGTTAGCATGGCACTACCATAATAAGGATTTTTGATAGCAGCACCACTACTTAACCATGATGCATTTTTCATTGGGCAATATTGGTGATACACAGGTTGTGAAAGTAACTTAACATCTTTTGCTAAAATAAAAAAATTGTCTGAAAAGTTTTGAATTGATCTCTTTGTTTTTCAATTTCGTTGCTTTCTGAAATATAAGCGGCATCGACAATTAGCTTTTCTTTCAAAGTCATAAATGAATTATAACCTGCTTCGCTAAGACTATTCATATCAACTACTTTTATAGCAGTTAGAAATGTTGTAGCCTTTGCTGCGGTTTTATTTGCATCGCTGCTTACTAAAGCGTTTTTCATATCATAGTATTATGATAGTAATTGTGAAAGAGGTGTAACCTGCTTAGATTCGTTATTTTCCAAAGCTGTAGCAACTGCTACTTCTCTTCCTTCTTTATTGTCCATTGTTGGTATTGCTGCTTGGGTTACGTCTTTTCTCTAGTAGTTGTAACAGTCTGGTAATTTATTGTAGGCAGCATTAGGGGCGAAATACTTTTCGTTGCCATAACCGACAAGGGCTATATTTTTTAAAACTTCGTCTACATTACTTTTTGTGCTATCGTAAGTAATGGTAGCCATTTTGGTTTCTTCGTTCCAATCGGCTTTCGAAATTTTCTTATGGTTAGCTGCTTTTTCAATGGTGGTTTCACAAATGCCACAATTGCCATACACTTTTACTGTTTCTGTTTTCGCATTATTTATTTGAGGTTGACAAATTGTAGTAGATGATAAAACAATTGTTGTCATTTTGGACTGCGATCCTAAAAAAAGACAGGTATTATAAAACCACCAATTCCTGCCCTTTAAATACAGGCAAAACATTGGCAACATCTATGGATACACAGAACTCCAGGTCTTTTTCTAATCCATAACCGGCCAACCGATGCCAATGCGTAGTGCTTTGAATAAATGAGAAAAGGTCGTTTTGGTGTTTTGAATACATTTCCGCTGCCATCAGACTGGAATCGCAATGGATAATAAAATGATCTTTCAGTCTATTAATAACTGCACCTGCAAATAATGAGTCTTCCAAATTAAATCTGTCTTTCCAGGCAGAACAACCAAGAATTACATTTTTGTTCATTTTTATCAAATGATCAGACACTGCACTAAGGTTAGGAAAAGAGCCTGTTATTACTTCAGAACATCCATTTTCTATGGCTTTGTGCAACAATCGGGTACCATTGGTAGTAGTAATGACTAATGTTTTTCCCTCTATAAAATGTCGGGGGTATTCGGCTGGAGAATTTCCGTGCTGAAGTCCCTCAATAATTTTTCCATCACGCTCACCTGCGGTAATGGACCCTACTATAGCAGCGCCTATTTTTTTACAATCTTCTACCCCCGACACGGGAATAACCTTGGCAGCACCATTGTACAAAGCAGTTGCTATGGTAGAGGTAGCCCTGAAAACATCAATAATAACAACAATAGAATCCTTGAGGTCGTATAAATGTAAGAGTGCCGGTGAAAGGCAAGTAAAAAGGGTTGGTTTTGTATTCATTACCGGCAAAGATAACGGCTGTGGTTTTCCATTATTCCTTAAAAAAAGAAAACCTCTCCATAATGAAGAGGTTTTGCATATTAAATTGAAAATATTTAGTTGTTTAACATCAGTGGCATTACCAGCATTAGTAATTCCTCATGCTCTTCACTTTCGGTTGGTTTTATAATGCCCGCTTTGGTGGAGGTTGCCAATTCTACTTTTACTTCAGCCGTTTCCGCTGCATTTAGCATTTCTATTAAAAAACGGGCATTGAAGGCTATTTGTAAATCCTCGCCATCATATTGACAATTCATTCTTTCTGTACCTTCAAAACTAAAATCAACATCTTGTGCTGCCATTTTCAGTTCGCTACCGCTAATGCTCAGTGCTACTTGGTTAGTGCTTTTATTACTAAACACACTTACACGACGAAGTGCACTCTGAAAATCCGCCTTGTTTACAATCAATTTATACGGATTATCTGTTGGGATAACAACTTTGTAATCAGGGAAACGGGCATCAATTAACCGGCAAATCAATTGAGTAGTCCCGAGGGAAACAAAAAGGTGATTGCTATTATAGCTAACGGTTAATTCATCTTCAGAATCCGGCAAAACATTTTTCAAAAGGTTCAATGGTTTTTTTGGTACAATGAAACTCTCATTTTTCGGACATTTTACATCTGTTCTTTTATACCGAACCAAACGGTGGGCATCGGTAGCTACAAATTGTATAAAATCTTTGTTCAATTCAAAGAAAACGCCAGTCATAGCAGGACGGAGGTCATCATTGCTTACAGCAAACAAAGCTTTATTGATGGCAGTTACCAATGCGCTGCTAGGCATGGTGAAAGCTGTAGTATCATCCGATGCTGGTTCTTTTGGAAAATTGTCTGGATTTTCACCCATCACTTTATACTTTCCATTATCACTTGTTATCTCAACTGCATAGTTTTTATCTATGTTGAATGACAATGGCTGATCAGCGATGTTTTTTAAAGAGTCGATCAAAATCTTTGATGGAATACAGACTTTTCCATTGGTTTTACTCTCCACATCCATCTGAACTCTCATAACTGTTTCCAAATCGGTAGCTACGATACTCAATTTTTTATCTTCTATTTCAAACAAAAAATCTTCCAATATTGGAAGTACGGTATTGGTATTAATTACACCACTGATCTGCTGCAGATGTTTCAGTAATGAAGACGACGAAACAATAAACTTCATGCTTGGGTATGTTTAAATTCTAAAGAAACAAACCTACAGCAAAAGTTTAATTAAGCAAAGCCGACTTTGTATTAATAAAATATTGTTGATAAATTCAGTTGTATTACATTTAATCAAAGGCTTATATAATGGCCTTAACTGGATTGTATTCAATATTTTTTGGCTACGATTCCAGTTTTAACCCACTTTCCTATATTTTGTATTTTTCTAAACACAAACACCAAATCTTACTTTTGAGCAAATGTTGGGCAAGCAAAGATTTTCGAGGGAGGAAGCATTGAGAAAAATCAAGCACTATTGTGCCTATCAGGAACGCTGTCACCAGGAAGTAAAAGAAAAACTCTATTCTTTTGGACTGTACTCTAAAGAAGTAAATGGAATAATAGCTGAAATAATAGAAGAAAACTACCTAAACGAAGAGCGATTTGCCAAACTTTTTGCAGGCGGACGTTTTAGAATAAAGCAATGGGGTAAAAATAAGATTGTGTATGAGCTAAAGCAAAAAGGAGTTAGTAGTTACAATATCAAACATGCGCTAAAAGAAATAGGCGAAGCGGATTATGCTAAAGTGCTGAATAAATTAGCCAACACAAAATGGATTAATTTAAAAGGACAACACTACCTTACAAAAATGGCTAAAACATCTGCCTATTTAATGCAAAAAGGGTATGAACCTACATTGATTAGTGCAATTGTTCAGTCGTTCAGATCAAAAGAAAAAAGTAAAGAACCATAATTATGCCTTCACAACTCACTTTTACGATTATTCAAACAACACTTCATTGGGAAGATAAAGCAGCAAATCTTCAAATGCTGGAACAAAAAATTAATGGCATTCAAGAAAAAACTGAAGTTGTGATTTTGCCGGAAATGTTTACCACAGGTTTTAGTATGCAACCGGAACTATTTGCCGAAACCATGGATGGTGAATGTGTACATTGGATGAAAAGGATAGCTAGTGAAAAAAAGATCATTCTCACCGGAAGCTTGATGATTAAGGAAAACGACCATTATTTCAATAGGCTTATTTGGATGTTGCCCAATGGCCAACATGGTCATTACGATAAAAAGCATTTGTTTGCTTATGCAGAAGAAGACCGTTATTATACCAGCGGCAACAAGAGACTAATTGCATCCGTAAAGGGATGGAAAATAAACCTGATGGTCTGTTACGATCTTAGATTTCCTGTATGGGCAAGGCAATCGAGAAAATCAGCGGAACCTGATAGCCCGGAATATGATGTATTAATTTATGTGGCCAATTGGCCGGAAAAGAGAAGCCATATGTGGCGAACATTGCTACAAGCAAGAGCAATAGAAAATCAGTGTTTCTGTATTGGTGTAAATAGGGTAGGTACCGATGGAAAAGAAATATACTACTGTGGGGATAGCATGGTCGTACATCCATTGGGTGAAATGCTGTACCACCAACAACACAAGGAAGAGGTCTATACAATTACTTTGAATAAAGAAGAATTGGAAAATACGAGGGAAAAAATGCCTTTTTGGAAAGATGCAGATCCATTTATCATTTTACAAGACGAATAATAAAAGTTTAACGATAGACCAGTAATTTAACAGGTCCGATTATTTATTCATGATCTTAGTCATGGTTCCCTATTTTACCAATTGTATTTTTGTGTAGGCATAGTGTGGTCCTAAGCCGAAATAGGCAGGTATAGGTATCGATCAGATTAAATCAGACTAAAACATAAAATGCAATTGTAATTTGTCCTTAACTTAGAAGCACTATGAGATCGCCTTTTTTCAACATTCGAATTTTTCTGTTTTTATTTTTCTGTTCATTAGCTGCTTGCAAAAGCAAAACAGAGACCATTCAGCCAATAGTAGAAAAAATTACCGAATCGGTTTATGCCTCCGGAATTGTAAAATCCAAAGATCAATACCAGGTCAACTCAACAACCAATGGAATTATCCAGCAGTTGTTAGTGAAAGAAGGCGATATTGTAAAAAAGGGAGACCCTATTCTCATCATTAGAAATGAAACTGCCAGATTGAATGTGGAAAATGCTCAACTTACCGCAACATTTGCAGACATTAGAAACAACACAGATAAATTAAACGAAGCCAAAGCCAATATTGAACTTGCCAGAATAAAAATGCTGAACGACTCATCCTTGTTTTCACGGCAGCAAAACCTTTGGCTTCAACAGATCGGTACCAGGGTAGAAATAGATCAAAGAGAATTGGCTTACAAAAATTCGAAAATCAGTTATTCAACTACCAGGCTACGATACAATGACGTGAAAAAACAGCTTACCCTTGCTGCGGAACAATCCCAAAAAAATGTAGCAATATCTTCATCGTTCACTAAAGACCTTACTTTAAGAAGTGAGGTCTCCGGTAGAGTATTCAATTTGCTAAAAGAAAAAGGAGAGTTGGTAACAACTGCAACTCCTGTTGCCATTATAGGAAATGCAACAGATTTTATGTTAGAGCTTCAAGTAGATGAAAATGATATTGCTAAAATAAAAGGCGGGCAAAAGGCATTTGTAACAATGGATAGTTATAAAGGAGCGGTATTTGAAGCTAGCATTATCAGCATTGATCCAATAATGAGTGAAAAAACAAAAAGTTTTACCATAGAAGCAGCATTTACCAACAAGCCGGCTACACTTTATCCCAATCTGACAGTAGAAGCTAACATTGTAATTCAAACAAAGGATAAAGCTTTGACTATACCCCGCAATTACCTGATGAATGATAGTATGGTAATGACCGGTGATAAAAAAATAAAGCGAGTAATTACCGGTCTGAAAGACTACCAGAAAGTAGAAATTTTACAAGGATTATCCACTACCGACATGATTATAAAACCATAATGACTAACCTGAAATTACTAATACAAGTTTCACGTTCATTAATGATTGCCCGATGGGGGCAAACATTGGTAGCTGCCGTAGGTGTTACTTTCAGCATAACCATGTTTATCACACTGCTGAGTTTTATGACTGGCTTAAATAAACTGCTTGATAGTTTGATTCTAAATCGTACACCGCATGTCCGGTTATTCAACGAAGGAAAGCCTACGGAAAATCAACCCATTTCATTGGTTCCGGAATACAAAGGAGCACACCATTTCATTCAATCGGTGAAGGCAAAGAAGGAGACTGCTGAAATTTATAATAGTGAAAAGATCATGCATTCTCTGGACAAAGACGTCAGAATTATGGGATATGCCCCAAAGGTATCAACCCAAATTTTTTACAATAATGGCACGAACGATTATGCAGGAGTAATCAATGGTGTAGAATCCTCTGCAGAAGCGAGGCTTTTTCATTTAGATGATTATATTACCACAGGAAAAAGCAGCAATCTTAAAAATGTAAGTAACAGCATTATTCTTGGAAAAGCCATTGCTGAAAAGCTAATGGCAGACATTGGTGATGATATTCAGGTAACTACTTCGAAAGGGGACCGTTTTTCTTTAAAAGTAGTTGGTTATTATCAATCAGGGATACTGGATATTGATAAAGTACAGAGTTATACATCGCTTACAACTGCTCAAAAACTATTGGGCAAGCCAACTGCTTATGTAACAGACATACAGGTCAATCTGAAAGACATTAATATGGCGCCAATTATTGCTAAGGAATACGCTAATATTTATGCAACGGATGCAGAAGATGTACAATCTGCCAATGCTCAATTTGAAACCGGAAGCAGTGTAAGGTCAACCATTTCTTTTGCTGTTGGTATTACCCTATTAATTGTTGCAGGTTTT
>JANMZN010000072.1:0-14543 GCA_031383285.1 Segetibacter sp. | reverse complement strand
TATACCGATGCCGAAGAATATTTACGCAGCTACCATGCTACCATTGTTGAGGCAAAAGACGAAAGGGTAAAAGCTGAATTGGATTATAATGGAGATCATTTCAAAGTGTTGCTTCAAAAAAATGAAGAACGAAACTTTGACACTAGTTGCAATTGCAAAACCGATGATAAACATCCATTGTGTATCCACAAAGTAATTGTGTTTGTCCAACTTCTTTCTAGGTACGGAGTAGGTTATTTTGATTCCATCCGAAATTGGGATAAAGAAAAAAATAAATTACTGGAGGCTTATGGTTATTCACTTACTGATAATCTGAAGGGGAAATTTGAATTCGCGTACAAAGATGGCAAACCATTTTTAAGGGTATTGGATCCGTCTATAAAAAGAGTGGCGCCGCCGGTAAATAATAATCAGCTTAGACCTGTTTACGCTTCGGCAGAAGCAGAAGTGGCAGTAGCAGAGGAGCAGCAGCCTAAGATGGCGGCTATGCAATTGGGTATCGTTTTTATCGAAAATAAAGACCAATATCCATTTATACAAGTGGAAGCCATCCAAGGCGAGGCAAATGAAGACCGCCTGTCTTTTCTTGGAAAAATAGAAAAGCTGGACCTCAATAAATTCATCAACACTGAAGTATTTAATGACGATGATAAACTGTTGGTTCAGCAATTAAGAAAAGTTCAGTCTGCAGAAATCACTCGTTACCTCAATAGAAATTCACCATTCAGCGGTATTTGGGAAAACATCATTCAGCAACATAATGATGAACTGCCCGAAGAAACAAGACACTTAATAGTTGAGTTTTTACATCCCAGATATAAAAAAGTATTTACTGAAACAAGCGCACATTTTTCATTTGTTTTGCCACCTCGTAAAGCATTTACAACAGCTAACCTTCAAAAGGTTCAGTTAAGTGAAGAAGAGGCCATACTATTTTTCAATATCACTTATACAAATGGAGAATATGAAGTTGAGTGCTTTGTAAAAGCCAATCACCAGGATCTACCACTTGCAGCCAATACATCCACATCGCCGCTATTGTTTTTGAACGATGATACTTTTTTCTTGTATGAAAAACCTGCGGATGTTCTATTGTCAGAAAAGTTTTTACCGTCAGGGAAAATTATCATTCAGCAACCGGATTGGGCAAAACAGCTAAATGATTTCATTCTTCCTTTGGCTAAGGATTACAATGTTCATTTCAACAACGTAAAAAGGGAAGACGTAAAAGACATTAAGCCTGAAGTAAAGTTGATGTTGAAAGAGAAAGGAGACTACCTTGTTTTTCAACCTGTATTTACTTACAAAGGATATGAAGTAAAAACACAAGACAAAGAAAAGATCATCATTCCCCAACAGGATAGATTATTGGTCATTCAAAGAAATATAGAAGAAGAGAAAGCATTTGTAACCAAAGTAGAAAACCTGCACTCTTCATTCATTCGTCCTGATGATGCATATAATCTGGTATTGAAAGGCGCGGAAGTTCTAAAGAACAATTGGTTTTTCCTTTTCATCGATGCGATGAAGGAAATGGACATTCCTGTTTTTGGATTTGAGGCATTGAAGAACTTCAGGTTTAATACTTCTAAGCCATCAACTAAAATATACATTAGCAGTCATACTGATTGGTTTGATGCAAAAGTAGAAATATACTTTGGCGAACAAAAGATAACAGTTGCAGATGTAAAAAAGGCAATGGCAAACAAACAACAGTTTGTCCATTTGCAAGATGGTTCCTTGGGAATTTTACCTGAAGAATGGATAAAAAAATATTCATTGCTCTTTAGGGTAGGAGAAGGCAAAAGCGAAAAAATGAAGCTAAGCCGATACCACTTTAGTGTTATAGAGGAGTTGTACGAAAATAGAAATGAAGAGGAATTGTTTTTCCAATTGGAAGAGCGATATGAAAAGTTAAAAGAGTTTAAACACATTGAAGACATTGAATCTCCTGAGCACTTAAGAGCTATTTTAAGGCCTTATCAATCATCCGGTTTTCAGTGGTTAAATTACCTGCATGAAGTAAGATGGGGTGGCATTTTGGCCGATGACATGGGTCTTGGTAAAACCATTCAGGCACTTTCATTTTTACATCACATCAGAAAATCGACCGGAAAACTAACCGCATTGGTTGTATGCCCTACCACGCTGATGTATAATTGGGAGAATGAGATTAAGAAGTTTACACCTACACTTACCTATTACATTCATCATGGAGGTGCAAGAGAGCGGAATGCAATTGTAAAGCCTGTTGCAGAAGTCATCATTACTACTTATGGTACACTTAGAAGCGATATCAAATTATTTGTTGAGCCTGATTTTGACTACATCATTCTGGATGAAAGCCAAGCCATCAAAAATCCTTCGAGCAAAGTAACAAAAGCTGCAAGTTTACTAAAAGCCAAAAGCCGTTTATGCCTTAGTGGTACACCTTTGCAAAACAATACTTTCGACATTTTTGCACAAATGAACTTTCTTAATCCCGGCATGTTGGGAACAATGGAGTTTTTTAAACAAGAGTTTGCTGTACCAATAGACAAGTTCGGAGAACAGGAACAAAAAGAACACTTAAGAAAACTGCTGTTTCCTTTCATTCTTCGCCGTACAAAAGAACAGGTAGCAAAAGATCTTCCTGAAAAGCAAGAGATGATTTTATTCTGCGAAATGGGCGATGAACAAAGAAAAATATATGAAGCATTTAGGAATGACTACCGTGATAAAATATTAGGCGTTGTAGAAGCACAGGGTATCCAAAAATCACAGCTGACTATTTTGCAAGGACTTATGAAGTTGAGGCAAATATGCGACAGTCCGGCTATTATGAAAGAGGACGAAACATTCCCCAACGTTTCGGTTAAGTTGGATGAATTGGTACGTGAGATTACTGAAAACATCAGCGATCATAAAGCACTGATCTTCTCCCAATTTTTGGGAATGCTTGCACTAATAAGGCAAAGACTAAATGAGATGGGTATCAAATACGAATATTTTGATGGAAGTACGTCAGCACTTGATAGGGAAAAAGCCATTCAGGGTTTTCAAAATGATGAGACTTGTAGGGTCTTTTTGATCTCCTTAAAAGCGGGTGGTGTAGGACTAAACCTTACTGCGGCTGATTATGTTTATATAGTTGATCCCTGGTGGAATCCAGCTGTTGAGCAACAAGCCATTGACCGTACGCACCGGATAGGACAAACGAAAAATATTTTTGCATATAGAATGATATGCAAGGACACCGTAGAAGATAAAATACTCAAGCTACAGGAAAAGAAAAGAGCATTGGCTGCAGATCTTATTACCGATGACTCCGGATTTGTCAAAAATCTAACAAGGGAAGATTTAGAGTATTTGTTTAGTTAAGATGATTTACCTCAAATTAATGGCTCCATTAAAATGGTTTTAACATAATCAATTTGACTTGCCATTGAATATGGTGAATAAATATCTCTTTGCCTTATAAACCAAAATTACCTGCGATGCAACCCCATTGCTCAGCTTGAAGTAATCGAATCAATATTCAAAAAGCTAAAAATGATGAATAAAAAATGATTATTTAATTTGGGTTATGATTATTTGCCTTTAAATTCTGTAGCTGGCACAATTTTTTTAAATTTTCAATTATGAGAAAGATAACATTAAATATTCTGGTCATTGCAGCAATAATCGGAATTACGGGAATGGGTTGCAAAAGCATGAGTAAAACACAAAAGGGAGTAGTAATAGGTGCAGCAGCAGGTGGTGCTGTTGGTGCTGGAATTGGCAAAGCAGCTGGCAACACGGCGCTTGGTGCCATCATTGGTGCTACAGTTGGTGGTGTTACAGGTGGACTCATTGGAAAGCAGATGGATAAGCAGGCAAAAGAAATAGAGACTATTCCCGGTGCTCAAGTGGTGAGAGTAGGCGAAGGAATCAACGTTACATTTGAATCAGGTGTTCTTTTTGGTGTTGACCAATCTGACCTAAATGCAGACGCACAAACAAAAATTAATAGTCTGGGAGCCATTTTTGCTAAATACCCAAATTCCTATATTTTAATAGAAGGGCATACGGATGCGTCAGGAACGTCTGAACACAATATGTTTTTATCTGAACAAAGAGCTAAGTCTGTTGCAGCATTTCTAGAATCAAGAAGTGTAGCAGGCAGCAGAATTAAAACTGCATGGTATGGAGAAAATCAACCAAAAGTTGGAAATGATACCGAAGCTAATAAAGCGCAAAACAGAAGAGTTGAATTTGCTGTTTACGCTAACGAAAAACTAATAAACGAAGCTAAAAAGCAAGCAGGGGAATAGGTTAACTTAGCACAAGGGGATGGTTCCATGTTTCATAAAGCCATCTCCTTTGCTTCTTACTAAAAGGAGTGTACTTCACCTCCTATTCAGACAATTGGGGTTTCAAAGTTTCCTTTATAAACTCAGCGTAAGAACTTGGATTTGTGTGATCTATTTGTTTCGGCTATACAATTCAGATTGCTACATAATTACATAGCAAGCCACAATCTGAAAAAAAGCACCTACAAAAAATCCGAAAAATACTTCAAAAGGATGATGGTCTGAAATAAGCAACCGACTAGTGCAAACAAGTCCAGCAATAATGGAGGATATAGAGATAGCCAATGTCATAGGTTCTCCGGATACAAGCCCCAACAAGACCATAAAAGTAGCACCACCCCCAACCGCTAAGGCATGCATGCTTATTTTGAAATAATTATTAGCCATTAATGCAGCACTGGCAGACAGAAAAATACCCAAAAAAAAGAAAGTCATTGATGGCGGAGATCCGGGAATATTTCTACTAACATAAAATGCCCAGAAAAAATAAGTTATTGAGGCAACGTAAGGAATAATCCTTTCCTTTTGAGTTCTTAGAAAAATAGAGTCAGCAAACTTAAGCCGCCACAAAAGAAAAACAGTAATAGCAGGAAAAAATGCACTAATCGTAAAAATAGAAATTAACCTGACCAACTTCTGTCTATCATCAAAAGAAGAAAATGCATAGGGATGCAAATAAATAACATAAGCCGCTATATATGCCGGAATGAACAAAGGATGAAAAACATAAGACAAAAATCTGCCAAACAAATTTATGATCTTCGACTGTGGAAGTGGATATGATGCAACAGTTGTATTAGACATTTTATAATTGCTTCCTTAATCTTGCCACAGGCAGGTTTAATTGTTCTCGATATTTGGCTACAGTTCGTCGGGCTATATTATAGCCCTTTTCCTGCAACATTTCTGTAAGCTGTTCATCGCTCAGCGGTTTGTGTTTGTCTTCAGCTTCTATCAGGTCACTCAATATTTTTTTTACTTCTCTAGTACTTACCTCTTCGCCACTATCCGTACTTAATGATTCGCTGAAGAAAAATTTCAACCGGTAGGTGCCAAATTCTGTTTGCACAAATTTACTATTGGCAACCCGACTTACGGTACTAATATCAAGACCCGTCATTTCAGCTATATCTTTCAGAATCATTGGTTTCAATGTAGTCTCATCACCCGTAAGAAAAAACTCCTGTTGGTAGTTCATAATACTCGACATGGTGCCAATCAGCGTTTGCTGACGTTGCTTAATCATGTCTATAAACCATTTAGCAGAATCTATTTTTTGCTTGATAAATAATACAGCCTCTTTCTGCCGCTTATCTTTTTTGGTTCCTTTGTCATAATCCTTCAACATATCCCTGTAGCCCTCGCTTATTCTGAGGTCAGGAGCATTTTTGCTGTTGAGGGTCAATTCAAGAATGCTATTGTTATTAAAAATAAAGAAGTCTGGAATTACGTAGCTTTCAGCCTTGTTAATAGATCCAATATTACCACCCGGCCTGGGGTTTAATTTAATGATCTGATTAATTACATCTTTTAATTGTTGGTCTGAAAGTCCTAATCCGCGTTGTATTTTTTCGTAGTGCTTTTTTGTAAATTCTTCAAAATACTTTTCCATTACCTGCATGGCGATCACTACTTCTTTACCTTCTCCCAATTTTCTTTGCAATTGTATAATCAGGCATTCTTTCAAATCTTTGGCACAGATGCCTGGAGGGTCAAAGGATTGTATCTGTTTAATTAATGCTTTAATCTCCGCCTCGCTACTCACAATATTTTGCCTGAATGCCAGATCATCTGTAATAGAAGAAATCTCTCTTCTCAGATAACCATCATCGTCTATGCTTCCAACAATCTGTTCAGCTATCTTCTGCCTTCTTTCATCCAGATCTAGCATGCCCAATTGAGCTACCAACATTTCATGAAAAGAAGATTCCACTTTTACAGGAATAACCTTGCCATCATCTATTTCTGGATAATTGTCATCGCGCAATTTATAATCGCCTACTTCATCGTCACCCTCTGAAACATATTCGCTAATGTCTATATTATCATAATCATCTGTACTTACTTCTGCTTCGTAATCATCGTCTTCGCTTTTAAAGTCATCAGGTTCAAATTCATCTTCCTGGCCTTCTTCTCCAACTTCCAGGGCAGGATTTTCTTCCAATTCCTCTTTTATTCTTTCTTCCAGGTTGGCAGTGGGCACCTGTAATAGCTTCATCAGCTGAATTTGCTGTGGAGATAGCTTTTGTAATAGCTTTTGCTGAAATGATTGACTTAATGACATTGTTAACTTATCAATTCATATAAACTGCGAACTTCGCAATAATATTGTTTTTTATTTTCCAAAAATACTTACCGGATTTGGCAAGTATTTGGGATGTAAATTTACATACTATTCCATGCCAATGAGGACTTATCTAATTTGTTTCTTTATCAATTTATTTGTATGTCATTGTATAAATGGGCAGCAAAACAGGTCATCAGATACATTGCAGCCTAAGAAAATTGTCCCATTTCCAGGAAATGTCAGTTCATTAAATCCCAGAATTTTAAACATCTCCGTTATTCCGGCCAATCATTACAATACTACATTGGGCTTTTTTTGTAAGAAGGAATTACAACTAGAAAAAGCTATCAAAATACCATTAAGGCTTCGATTGGGCAATTTAGAATATACAGATAGGATGGAAGGGAAAACTAAATCAAACAAATAGTTCAAATTTGTTCAAGTATATATTTCTATAACATTGGATAACATGCAGATCTACCAAAAAACAATCAACCCGCAATTAAAAAAAATTGAATGGGTTCAAAACCTAAATAGTGAAATAATGAACCTAAATAGAATTTGATGCGCTAAAATTTTCATTGATTTTTTGGATGTTGGCTTTTTATTTCTCCCTAATTCAACCCTTTTACAGAAGAAACTCGTTTGTAAATAACATCTTCAAAATTTTTGAAGTGTGCTTTGCCACAATCTATTTTTAGTTTTTCGCTTCCTCTTAATTCTTCGCCTTCGGATTTGGTTTCGGCTACGAAATAAATTTTCTTCTCTTGCTTAAATACAATTGCCCAATCGGGATTGTAGTTGCCAATGGGAGTTGGAATTTTGAACCAATAGGGGAGCTTGAAATAAAATTCAATGTTCTCACTGCTCTCACAATCTTTTGCAAATTTATTTTCTACTCCACTATCCAACGGAATATAATTTTGATAAATAGTTTTATCAGCATCGGCAATTATGTGTGTGAAATTGTCAACATAAATTTCCAATTCGTTATCTTGAAACAACGTCATTTCATAAAGCTTGTTGCCGATTTTTTCATACTTAATTCCGTCAATCATTAACTCATACAAAACTTTTTTTATTGTGTTTGTAGTGTTGTCCATGAACATTTGCGGATTGATAAGCAACTCGGAAATTTTGCTTGATTTCTTTATGATGTCTAAAATTGTTGTTCGTGTCAATTCCGTTTTGCCTTGTATATATGAAAGCATGTCAGGAATTTCAAATTGCTGTCCATAGTCGGGTGAAACTGTATCGCTTATCAAGTTTCCTGAAATACCTTCCGTTCCCATCAATATTTCATTTTTTGTGCTTCTTACAGATGGTTTTTTTGTATCAGGCATTTCTTTCATTGCCTTTGCTGCAAGCTTTATTAAGTCGTTTGTTTGATATGCTACACTATATTTTGTTTGAAACCTTATCTTCTCCCATATCTGCAAAAATTTCGGGTCGGCTTCAAAACCTTTTCTGTAAAGTAATTTCTCCCGCTTGTTTTTATTCTTAATCCTTCCTGTGAAATTTACTCCACAATCTTCTTCAATTTCTTTTTGCAAGGCTTTTGCAAAATCATCATAGCTTTCATTTGCAATAACTGTGAGGCGATTTATGTTGGGGTCAAAAATTCTTTTTCCTTTTTGATTAACCGACAAACGCAAACCTCTACCAATCTCCTGACGCTTTTTAATTTCTGATTTTGTTTCGTTCAAAGTGCAAATCTGAAACACATTCGGATTGTCCCAACCTTCCCGTAAAGCTGAATGAGAAAAAATAAAACGAAGTGGTGTATTCAAGTCCAACAACTTTTCTTTCTCTTGCATAATGAGTTTGTATGTATCGTCATCTGCTTGCGTTTCGCCCCCAGTATCTTTTACTCTACCTTTGTTATCCTGTGAAAAATAACCGTTATGTATTTCATCAACTGAATACGAAAACAAATTATTGTTCTTCGGTTTGCTTATTTCTTCCGTGTAAATTTCTTCAAACCATTTTGCAAACTTCCCTGCTATTGCATTTCCGCTTTCATCATACTCACGATAATTTTTCACCTTATCTATGAAAAACAAAGTCAACACCTTTATTCCTTTGGCTTTGAAATCTCTTTCTTTCTTCAAATGTTCTTCAACGGTTTTCTTAATCATAAAACGCATCACTTCATCATTCATTCCTCCTTGCGATTCGCCCACTTTTAAGATAATTCCATTGGTTAGCTCTATCTGTTGATTGCCAAAATCTATTTCATAAATTTTAAGGCTATCGTATTTTTCATTCTTGCCAGACAAATCAAAGAGGTCTAATTTATTTTTGTTGGCGGTAACTAATTTTCGTTTTATCCCTGCTGTGGAATTGGTATCAATTTTAATTATTGCAGTGATGTTGTTGCCTGTTCGGTTTACACTTTCTAACTGAATGAAACTATCGTTGAAATCATTTTCACTCATTACGCTATCAACTTCAATTTGCTTTACCAAACCCAAATCATACGCCTTTACGGGGTTGAGTGAATACATGAGATTATACAGGTTGGTGTGTGTAGCCGAATAACGCAATGTGCAAAGCGGATTGAGATTTCCAATTGCTTTCTTTCTTATTTCAGTTTCCATGTTCTGCGGTTCGTCCACAATTATGATTGGCTTTGTGCTTTGAATAAACTCTATTGGTTTTTTGCCTGTGAGTTTGTCGTTTGGTTTGTTGATTATGTTTTCATCTTTAGCAAACGAATCAATGTTGATTACTAAAACCTGAATGGCGTTGCCCGATGAAAAGCCACGAAGGTTTGATACTTTTTTGCTGTCGTAAATATCAAAGGTGATACTGGTTTTATCATACAACGATTGAAAATGTTCGTGTGTGATTTGCAGGTTTTTTAAAACTCCTTCACGAATTGCGACTGACGGCACTACGATTACAAATTTTTTGAACCCGTAAAGTTTATTGAGTTCGTAAACTGTTCTTAGATACACATAAGTTTTTCCTGTGCCTGTTTCCATTTCAATGGAAAAATTCATTCCCTGCAATTCTGCTGCTGCGTTTTGAATTTCGTTGCGTTGCTGAATATTTTTTACATTTTGTAAAATCTGTTCTGCCGACAAAGTGAGGTTGTTGCCAAAACCGTTTTCAGAAAGTAAAGAACCTGTTGCGTTTTGCGAAAACTCAAAATCTCCACTGCTCAAAGGTTGCCCTTCAAAAATGTCGGTGATTGCTTTTAGTGCATCCCATTGGTAGGATTGATTGCCGTCAAAATGGAGTTTCATTGAATAACTATTTTTTATCAAACAGAGAAGGGATGCGTTGAAAATCTACATTTACTTCATAGTCAGGTTTCGCCTCTTGCTTTCTTCTTATGTAACCGTTTTTCTCCAATTTGTTTATTGTGTTGCGGACTTTTCTTTTGAAATTTCCTAATACTTTCACATCAATGTTGAGTGCTGAATGTTTTGTAAAAAAAAGGTGATTACCTATGAGGTTTGCACTTACATCAGCAAAAGAACCAAACTCGTTGTGATGAAAAATTGATTCTAAAATTTCTTTTGAATCGTTGTTTAACGAATCATAAGCACCGCCATAAATCGTTCTTAACTCTCCAC
Organism: Segetibacter sp.; assembly: GCA_031383285.1. Taxonomy (GTDB): domain Bacteria; phylum Bacteroidota; class Bacteroidia; order Chitinophagales; family Chitinophagaceae; genus Segetibacter. The sequence continues at coordinate 4,341 of JANMZN010000072.1, read as the reverse complement.
TGAAATCAGTACGTTTCAAAACGGGGTCAATGTTGTAAACTTGCAACTCTAAAGTGCTTTGAGGAAGTTTAGTAACCAATCCCCATTTTTCCAAATCTCTTATTGCTTCAAAGTGGTTGTTGTCAGGAGTGAGATTGACTGTGAATTTTTCTACTTCATTTAATTTCTCCGACTTGTAGAAATATGCGAGAACTGTTTTCTGTTCATTGCTCAATTCCCTTCCTATGCTTTTAGATAAAATGTATTTAGCAAAACTATTCAACCATGTTTTTGTTCCGTCATCGAGCACTTTTCCTTTGGGTATGTAAAGACCAATTTCATTGTCGTTGTAAAGCCGATAATAAGGAACATCTATGAGATTGTCTAAAGCAAAGTTTGTAAGAGATGCCATTCCAATTCCTCTGCCTTCATAACGTTTATAAGCCTTCAACACATCGGCAAGATTTGAATTTTGCCGTTTGGGTATAGGAATAATTCTTCGTATGCGAATAGGAACTTCATCATAAAACAATTGTTCTTGTTTGAATTTGCCGGGATTTCTTATTTCAACAAACTCGTTGTTTCTTATTCTAAGAATTGAGAATCTGTCTGTTTTATAATCCCTATGTGCCAAGGCATTATTTATGGTTTCTCGTATTACATCTTCAGGGTATTCATAAAAAGTTGTTCCTCCTTTTTCAACAGATATTCCAGTCCCTGTTTTGCCAAATGTAAAATTCCATCCGCTTTCCATCAGAGGAATGATATTATCTTGATAATTTTTGTTATCGTTTGCCAATGCATGACCCGTTTCAAAATAAGCATCTAGTTCGCACTTGCCTCCTACATGATCAAAAATATGCTTACCACAAACCAGTATTCCCAACAATGTAGGACTGCCATCGCGGATAAATTTTTTGCGGGTTAGCAAAGGAATCGCTGACTGCAAATCGGATTTGAAGGCTTCTACTTTTACCACGCTGTTCAGGCGAATAATGTAGTCATTCAATTTGTCAATATCCAAATCTTCTATTGTAGCGTTGGGAACAAATTCCAATTCAGTTGCATTTTTAATTTCCTCTTTTAGTTGTTTTTGCTTTTGAATTTTTGCATCAGGTATTCGGTGGTCGCCTGTTCCCTGCCTTTCATAAGCTTCACCTTTGTAAAACACATACTTTAATTCATCAGGAAGTTTTTCAATAAACACCAAACAAACCTGACCTGTATGAAAAGGTTTTATCTCAATCAAATCGGGTCGCACGTATTCTGTAAGGTCAAGCTTTCTGCCTTCTTCATCTATAAAAAGTGTTGGAAGTATTTTTATGTTGTTCTCATTATTCGGATTAAAACCTGTGAACTTAAATTGTTTGGTTTTGGAATCTTCTTTTAAACCTATAACAACAATTCCCCCTTTGGTATTTAAGAACGCACAAGTTGTTTTGTGCAGTTCTTTCCAATCAATTCCCCCAGATAAATCTTTTAATTCAATTTTATCAGTTTCTACATTTGAATAACTTCCTACTCTTATGTGTTCTTCAATTTGCAGAAGTATTTTGTCTATTTCTCTCATGTTTTATTTCTGCTTTTATATCGTTTTAAAATCTATCTCCGCATCTTTCATTTGCAACACGGTGTTTGTTTTCAGTTGGTCGTTGCCCGTGAAAAGATTGTCAAGCGTTATTACTTTTTTTGGCTGGGCTGCAATGATGCTGTCAATTGTTTTTCGATTGATTTCTTCTAGTGCAATTATCAATTCACCTTCGTTCACTGAATAATATTTTTCGCCATCCTGAGCTTGTCGAAGGACTACTTTGTCGGTAAGTGAATAACCAGCTTTTAGCATCAATTCATAAACCATATTATCGGTTTTGCTTTCTTCTCTTACAGGATTTGTAAAAGCATCTAATTGAGATGCCAAATTTTCTTCGGTGATTTCATTGCCTCTCCAAATTTTAAAATTAGAAGGAGAGAGTTTGAAAACTTTGAAACCAATGTCTGAACTATGATTTATAGGATTGGTTTGATTAGCATGATTTTCAAACTTTAATTCTCCCTCCTTTTTAATTCTTAATGCTTCATGCTCAATTTTTATTTTTTTTATCACTCTCCTTATTCTTTCTTTAGAAATATCAGCAATAGTTTTATAACCCGCTTTAAATGCCTCACTATTCTCATCACACAACTCCGGCAACTGAACTAAAATAAATTTTCGGTTGCCACCATCTGCATTGTTTTGTTCTAGTACGGCTTGAGCTGTTGTGCCCGAACCGCTGAAGTAATCAAGTATAATATCTTCATCTTCGGCGTTATTTGTAGCAATATCTAAAATATGTCTAATTACACTTACGGGTTTAGGGTAATCAAATATGTCTTTACCCAATAATTTCTCTACTTCTTTTGTGCCATCATCCACAGTTCCTACTTCTTGAAACTTCCATAAATTTGAAGCAACCATACCATCTGTTAATTCAGACAGAAATTTTTTCAATCTTGGATATTGATAGCCTCCATCGGTACCCCACCAAAGTTTATTTTCTTTTAGGTGTTTTTCACATTGTTCCTTACTGAACTTCCAGGCATTTGTTGAATGTTCAACTTTTTTGCCTGTAAATGGGTTATCAATCGTGTATGATAAATTTTTCCTTTCAGATTTAGTTCTTTGACTAACATAAGAAACACTAGTCCAATCGCCTCTAGAATCGTTATCAGGATTAGAATAAATACTATTAGATTTTTCAGATCTGGACTGCCGAATTTTAGTTATTCCATCTGATTTTCTAAAAACAAGGATATGATCAATTACTGAAGCAAAAAACTTCGCATCATTACTTCTTGTATAGCGTTTCTCCCAAGTTACATCTGCTAAAAAATTCTCTTCTCCATATATTTCATTCATCAACAACCGAAGATTGTGCGCTTCATTATCATCAATGAAAACGAAAATTACTCCATCATCTCTCAACAAATTTTTAGCTAAGAACAAACGGGGATACATCATGCTTAACCAATTGCTGTGAAAGTGTCCGCTGTCTTTGCTGTTCTTGCGGAACAAACCTTCTTTCATCAAGTAACCTTCTTCGTCTTTGTCGCCTATTCTTTTTTCGTATTCTGCTTTGTTCTCTTTAAAACTGTCTGGGTAAATAAAACTGTCGTTGCCGGTGTTGTAGGGTGGGTCAATGATGATGCACTTTACTTTTCCATAATATGCTTTCTGCAATACTTTCAGCACTTCTAAATTCTCACCTTCAATAAAAACATTTTGTGTTGTGTCAAAATTTATGGATTGGTCGGGTTGTGGTTTTAACGTGGCTGTGGTTGGTATTTGCAACACTTTGAAAGCATCAGATTTTCCAGCCCAATTCAAAACATATCTTTCGTTTGCAAAGTTGATGTCGTCTGAAAAAGTTGCTTTAAACTTTTCCATGTCAATTTTTCCTTCGGAAAAAATATCAGGGAAAAGTGTTTGGAGTTTATCCAAATTGTCTTGTATGATGTTTAGTGATTCGCCTGTCATTTGTTCTTTTTAAGTAGTCAACTTTTTTTTCTGCTGTTTTCAATGCTTGCTTAGATAAATCTTCGTTTTTTAGTTCGTGAGCAAGTTTGTCACTTAACCAAATTACCAGTAATTCATCTTCGCCTCTTTTAAAATATTTTGTCAATTGCAATACTTGATCTCGGGTTGCCTTTCGGTGTCCATGCTCAATTTTGCTAGGGATGGCCTAGTCAATATTAAGAAAAGCCGCCACTATTTTCAAAAGAAGTTCTTGCTGTTCTCAAAGTTGCTTTATCCTGTCACGTAAATTATCCATCTTTGAAATAATTTGTTTTGTCTTAATATGTCAAAGTTATGATTTGAAATGAACCGAAAGCAATATTTTAGCAGAAACCTCCTGCAGACCTTCTAAGGCGTTGGCGATGGGGATTCATTTTGCTTCACCTCCCAATAATTTGCATTTGCTGCAAGTCTATTTCCCTACAATAAAAAACGCCCCAGACGGAGCGTTTTAATAAATTATTAAAAGTTTGCTCTTACGCCAACGTTGCTTCTTCAGCCAACACCTTTTGTATAACAGCCACCATTTTTTCACCCTTCTCTCTTATTTGATCTTCGGTCCACAACAAGCTGATGGCGGTAGATATGCAACGACTCATAATAGCATCACTTACCGGAAAAGTTTTTGATGAATATGTCTTTACAATTTCTGTTACCAATGGATTTTGGTTGTTTAGAAACGCTGCAGTTTTCAAGTGATCCCACTTGCTGATGTAATGCCAATTGTTGTTGTACCAATAGAAATTGCCTGCTAATATTCCTTGCTCCTTCATATTGGCCACTACAGCTTTTGTCATATTTTCTGTAGG
>JANMZN010000555.1:0-12276 GCA_031383285.1 Segetibacter sp. | reverse complement strand
AAAATTAATAAATTTTTATTATTACTTGTAGTGAACGGCATTCGTCGTTGGAGCAATTGCCGGTGTTTGAGCAACCTGAACTTTTGCAGGAACTTCTTTGCTTCCTGTTGCAGGTGCTTTATCCTTGTAAATATTGGCAAGTGTAGGTGCAATTACCAATGATACAATTGACATCAATTTAATTAGGATATTCATTGATGGGCCGGATGTATCTTTAAATGGATCACCAACCGTATCTCCTGTAACAGAAGCCTTGTGTGGGTCAGATCCTTTGTAATATTTCTGGCCGTTGATATCAACACCTTTTTCAAAACTCTTTTTAGCATTGTCCCATGCACCACCTGCATTGTTTTGGAACATTCCCATTAATACGCCACAAACTGTAGCACCGGCAAGGAAACCGCCCAATGCCTCAGGGCCAAAAGTAAACCCAATAATCAATGGAGAAATGATAGTGATTGCACCCGGAAGCATCATCTTCTTGATGGAAGCATCAGTTGAAATTGCTACGCATTTATCATATTCAGGCTTGCCTGTACCTTCCATGATGCCCGGAATAGTTTTGAATTGGCGGCGAACTTCTTCTACCATAGCCATTGCGGCTTCTCCAACTGCTCTTATAGCAAGTGAGGAGAATATAAAAGGTATCATTCCGCCAACAAATAGACAAGCTAATACATCTGCCTTATAAATGTCAATACCTTCTAGTGGAAAGCCATTTTGTTTGATGATGCCGACATAAGCAGCAAAGAGTGCCAATGCAGTTAATGCTGCTGAAGCTATTGCAAAACCTTTACCACTTGCTGCGGTAGTATTACCAACTGCATCCAGCGTATCTGTTTTTTCACGTACTTCTTTTGGTAGGTCACTCATTTCAGCTATGCCACCTGCATTGTCAGCGATTGGGCCAAATGCATCAATTGCCAATTGCATAGCAGTAGTTGCCATCATACCTGCTGCAGCTATTGCTACACCATACAAACCAGCAAAAGCATAAGATCCATAAATACCACCTGCCAATACTAGGATTGGTAAGAATGTAGATTCCATTCCAACTGCTAAACCTCCAATTACGTTTGTAGCGTGACCTGTGCCTGATTGGCGCACAATGCTCATTACAGGACGTTTGCCCATAGCAGTATAGTATTCAGTAATGATACTCATTAATGTACCAACTACTAAACCAACTCCAATAGAACCAAATACATTCATTTTATTAAAAGCAAAACCTCTAATGTACATATCGCCATCTGGTAAAATATACTGGCAAAGGAAGTAACATGCAATAGCTGTTAAAACCATAGAACCCCAGTTACCCATGTTCAATGCTTTTTGAACTACTGCAGTGCTGATTCCAGAACTATCGCTGATGCGGACAAACAAAGTTCCTATCATAGAAAATAGGATACCGCTGCCAGCAATTAGCATTGGAAGTAATATGGGAGATAAGCCGCTAAAGCCATCATTGAGTGCATTGCTAGAGCTGTCCATTACTTCGTGTCCTAATACAATAGTAGCCAAAACAGTCGCTACATATGAACCGAATAAATCGGCACCCATTCCAGCTACGTCACCTACGTTGTCTCCCACGTTATCAGCAATGGTTGCCGGGTTACGTGGATCGTCTTCAGGAATGCCTGCTTCTACTTTACCTACAAGATCAGCTCCTACGTCAGCTGCCTTGGTATAAATACCACCACCCACACGTGCAAACAAAGCAATGCTTTCTGCACCCAGTGAGAAACCGGTTAATACTTCTATAGCTCTTGTTATGTCTGCATATATTAAGGTTGGTGCAAATACCTTAATTAAAACAATAAATAGTCCGCCAAGGCCTAAAACGGCCAATCCTGCTACTCCCATTCCCATCACAGCCCCACCGCCAAACGAAACATTGAGCGCTTTGGAAAGTGAAGTACGTGCAGCATGAGCGGTACGTACGTTTGCTTTGGTAGCAGCACGCATACCTACATAACCTGCGAAGGCACTAAAAAATGCACCAATAACAAAGGAAACAGCAATAGACCAATGAGAGTCAACACTGCGACTGCCCATAAATGCCAACAACATGCCTACCACAATCACGAAGTAGGTTAGAATTTTCCATTCAGCTTTCAAAAAAGCCATAGCTCCTTCGGCTATATAATTACTTATTTCCTTCATTCGGTTGTCTCCGGCTTCCTGGTTAGACACCCACTTAAACTTAATGACCGTGTAAATCAAGCCTATGATGCCCATAGCGGGCACTGCGTAAAACAAATTATCCATAATAAGTCTGGTATAAGATTTTTTTAATGGGTGGCAAAAATAGGGGAAAACGATCAGTTTAGGAAGGGTGATTTTCGTGATTTTTTTTGTACCAAAGGTTTATTCGACTTATGACTTATTGGACAATCCTAATAATAAGTTCTGCAAAATTCTAAAATCATATATAAAATCTGCTTTCCTTTTTCTAACTTCACGCCTTGAAATGAAGCTTTCTACTCCGCATTTATTAGGCATACGAGATCTCCTGGCTACGGATATTCGTTTAATTTTAGATACAGCACAACAGTTTAAAGATGTTTTGCAACGACCTGTTAAGAAAGTCCCTTCTCTGCGGGATGTAACTATTGTAAACTTGTTTTTTGAAAACTCAACGCGTACCCGTATCTCTTTTGAATTGGCAGAACGAAGGTTAAGTGCCGACGTAGTCAATTTTGCAACCAGTTCATCATCTGTTGCTAAAGGAGAAACCATGCTGGATACAGTAAACAATATCCTTAGTATGAAGGTTGATATGGTAGTGATGCGGCATAGTGCAAGTGGCGCACCCCATTTTTTAGCTGATCATATCTCTGCAGCCATCGTAAATGCGGGTGATGGCATAAATGAACATCCAACTCAGGCTTTGTTAGATGCATTTTCTATAGAATCGGCTACCAGCGGTACTTTGGCTGGTAAAAAAGTTTCTATTATTGGCGACATTATGCACAGTAGAGTGGCATTGAGTAATATTTATTTATTGACAAAAATGGGAGCGGAGGTGACAGTTGCCGGGCCACCAACCTTAATCCCACAATATTTGAAAGAGGCATTTCCGGTGAACATTACTTACAATGTTAAGGAGGCTTTGGAATGGTGTGATGTAGCCAATGTATTGCGAATACAATTAGAAAGGCAAAATCAGCCATTATTCTCCTCGCTTAGAGAGTACAACCTGGCTTTTGGTATTACACGTAAGTTACTTGACAGCCTAAAAAATGTGCCTGTAATTATGCATCCCGGGCCTATTAACCGAGGCGTAGAATTAGATAGTGATGTGGCGGATGGCAACGAAAGTATTATACTACAACAAGTAGAAAATGGTGTAGCAGTTAGGATGGCTGTTTTATATTTACTTGCTAACAGGGAAGCGTAATCTTCTTCATTTTATTTGCAATACTTCTCCTAAAGTAATATCTACCAAAGCAAACCTTGTTACATCCGCTATTGTCATTTCATCCAATATATCAACTAAATCTTTATAAACGGAGGTATTACTTGCTTTTATTACAATGGAAAAATAGTTGGGGTCGCTGTGTTGTTTTTTTAAAATAATGACATCTCTAATTTGATGAATTGTGCTGGAAGGTAAGTTTGCATCTTTATCATATTCGCCTGAATAGTAGTAAACCAGGTGATTGCTTCCAAGCAGTAAAGTAAGCGTACTATTGGCTTTTACAGGAGTAGGATTTCCATTTTCATCAGGCAAGGTTAATCTCATGACTGATGCACTCTGTAACGAGGTAGTAAAAATGAAAAATGTAATCAGCAGGAATCCTAAATCAACCATAGGGGTAAGGTCTACTTTTGTTGACAGTGTCTTCCTTTTGGAAAAACCTCTTTTTTCTTTCCCAATTTTCGAGTTGTTATTTAATTCTGCCATAGCGATTGGTTTCAATATAGGAGTCACTGTTCCAAATTTTCCATAAAGAGTTAAAAAATAAAAGTGGTCCTGAAAAAGGCTATATTTATTAAACTTTAATTGGCCATAATTAAAATTTTTTATTCCGATGGACGCAAGACTCATTCAAATACGTGAACAGCAAAAAGAAATATGGAACAGGTATGCCGGTGGCTGGAAAAAATGGGACGAGTTTACGATGCATTTCTTAAAACCTATGGGTGATTCAATTATAACAGCATTAGAGATACGGAAAACAGACAAAGTGCTGGACATAGCATGTGGTACCGGAGAGCCAGGATTAACAATAGCTGGGATTGCAAACAAAGGTAGCGTGATCGGAATAGACCTTTCAGAAGAGATGCTGGAAGTAGCTAATGAACATGCGATAAGTAAACAAATTAAAAATTATGAAACGAAGGTTTGTGATGTGAGTGAACTTCCTTTTGAAAATGGTTCCTTTGATAAAGTAAGTTGCAGAATGGGTTTTATGTTTTTTCCAGATATGCAATTGGCAGCGAATGAAATGTACCGGATTTTGAAAACCGGAGGAAAAATGGCCACATCTGTTTGGGGGGTAGCTGAAAGAAACATATGGGTGACAAGTGTTACAGATGTTATTAATAGGAATATGCAATTGACAGGTCCTTTGCCCGGTGAACCGAGTATGTTTCGCTGCGCCTCAGTAGGGGTAATGGAAGGAATATTTGAAGCTGCAGGATTTTTAAATATTAAAGCGTCTGAACTGAATGGAGTAAGGATATATAAAGATTTTGATCACCTATGGAAAATGATGAATGATGTAGCTGCGCCGGTAGTAGGTGCTATGGTGAAAGCGAATGATGAAATGAAACAAAAGATAAAAGATGAAGTACAACAACTTACTCAGCAGTATCAGACTACAGAAGGTTTAGCATTGGAGTTTTCTTCCTTGATTTTTAGTTGTGAAAAATGAAAAGGGGAGTTATAAATTGATTGGATTTTAAAAAGGAGAAAAGTAAAGAACATTTAATTAAAAGTATAAAAAAACGCCGTCCCGAGACAGCGTTTCAAATACATTTTTAATAGCCAATTGTTACAATCTTTTTTGAGAATAATTCTTACCATAGTTATTATCCCAATATTCTACACCATTTGCTTTATAGCGAATAGCATATTTTACACCAATAGCATCCAGCGGTAATGTTACCATAACAGACCATTTTTCAAAATCTTTTGAAGTGGGATTTATTGAATAATTGGCTCCACCAAAGCCATAGGTATTTGCGTACGTGAAATTAGCATATTTTACGGTTCTCCAATTATTAGTGCTATAAACCAACGAAACTTCTTTGTTGAAACTGATGTTTCTAATATCAGCAAATACTCTGAGGTTATTGTTGGTTGTAGAAGCCGTAAAAGTACTGTGGTAAGTATCTGCACTTACATTTAGGCCATCTTGCATAAACATACCATCGGTAATCAAAGGATTTGAGATGCTGTAATTTTTTCCATTATTATTATCCCAATAAACCTGACCATTCACTGTATATTTCAGAGCAAATTCATCACTAAAACCAACATTTGCAAATCTCGCTGCATCAGGTGTGCCTACTCCATAGTTTAATTCCCAACCCCAGATTTCTGATTTAGTGTTGGTTGCTCTGATTTTTTTTAGAGGAAAATTTGCCCATGTTCCATCTGACATTTTGTGATGAACAATAACAGACTTACTAAACGGAATGCTGTCTACCTCTACATAAAACGCTTTTTCTCGAATGTAAGAAGTAGCATAATAGGCAGCAACAGTTCTTGCTTTTAATAATTTTACTTTTTCAGATCCAACTAATCTTTGTCCAGTTGTTTCATTTATATCGAAACCATTCCCATCGTTTTTCACAATTTGAGAAGTGATTTCTTTTTTGCATGATGCAAGTGAAAATAAAATTAAGGCAGTGGCAAGTATTTTTTTCATCTAATTAATTTTAGCAAAAATAGTTTTTAATGTGTAAAAAATACACGTTTCTTAAAATTAAGTTTTATTTTTTTAAAAAGAATATTAATTAAAGGATGAAAACACAGGAAAAGATGCCAGTAAATAGTTAGTAAAAAAATATTTGATAGTTTAACTCTGTTTGAGGTCTAATATTTGCAATATTTACTAACTTCGAAAAGTTAAAATTTCTCACCAGCTTTTGTTGCTACCATAGAAAACGACTAAATTTTTAAAACTGCATTTACTATGGTTGATTTCCTAATCTACTATTTTCCTATTGTTTCCTTAATAATGGTGACAATTTTGCTAGTTGTAAAACTGTTAATATTTCTTAATAATAAAAGCAGTAATGATATCTTCAGGTATATGATTTATTACCCGCATGCGAATATTACGCTAACGTCCAATCGTAGAAGAAAGAAAATTAAAGAGTTCCAGAATATAATTAGTATTTTGATTTTGTTTTTTTTGTTTTTGGGTTTCATAATATTATTTCTAATCTGGAATTAGCGTTATTATTTTTTCATCTTGCTTTTTCCTTGTTATTTTATTCCGGTTCCGCTACAAATGATATAGTGAGTTGGCATTAATTTTGTCCCTTTAATTAGCTGGTTATTTAATGATCATATAAATGAATGTGTCAATAATAGGAACAGGAAATGTAGCTAACATACTCGGAAGAAAAATAGTCGGAGCTGGACATAAAGTTTTAGAGGTAGTTGGAAGAGATGTTAATCGGACAATACAATTGGCTGAATTATTAAATTCAATGGGCATTTCCAATATACAAAAAACCAGTCGCTTAGTAGACTTATATATAATTGCAGTTTCTGATAGCAGCATTATTGAAATAGCTGCTAATTTACAAGTTAATAATAAATTGGTTGTACATACTGCTGCTTCAGTTTCTAAAGAGCTATTAAAAAATTGCTCATGCAATTATGGAGTAATCTATCCTGTTCAAAGCCTAAGGAAGGAAGTAATTCATCTTCCTGTAATACCAGTTTTGGTAGACGGATCCAGCGAAGAAGTTAAATCTAACTTATTTAAATTTTCTTCTACATGGGCTGATAATGTATCTTTTGCAAATGATGATGAACGATTAAAATTGCATATAGGGGCAGTTGTCGTTAATAATTTTACCAATCACTTATTTACTTATACTGAAGAATATTGTAGGAATGAGAGATTGGAATTCAATATTTTATATCCTTTAATTAAAGAAACAATAGAAAGGTTAAAGGATAATGATCCATCTTCTTTGCAGACAGGACCGGCAGTTCGGCATGATTTGGAAACAATAAAGAAGCACTTATCGATCTTATCGAAAAATCCAGCCATGGCAAAATTGTATAAATTTATGAGCGATGATATTATTCAATATTATTTCAGTAATAAAGATTAATACTAAATTTAAGCTGTTTTTGAAGCCTTTTTTCTTTTCATTTTTATTTTAAATAGCTCCTTAAAACTAGTCGAAATAAGATCAATATTTATTTATTGAATAGTTTTATTAAGATCATATTCCCCTTTAAATAATTATTGAATTTCAAGCATTTCAATTTACGATTGAAGATATTTTTAAAATTAGATCAATGTTTTCGTTGCGATAGCATTTCTTTTCTAATACTTTTGCAGCCAACAAAAAAATGTATGTACACTGTAAAATTCAATTTTCAACAAAAAGGATTATTGCCAATAACGCTTACTAACATTGGTACTGACGATAGTTTGTTGGAGATTGCCTTAAAGAACAATATAGAATTGCACCACAATTGTGGAGGAGTGTGTGCTTGTAGTACTTGCCATTTGTATATAAATAAAGGAGAGGATTACATGGAAGCATTGTCGGATAAGGAAGAAGATTTCATAGACCGTGCAATCAGCCCACGAATAGAATCCAGATTAGGTTGTCAATGTGTGTTGCTTGATGGTGGTGGAGAAATAGAAGTAACATTGCCCGATCAAACGCAATTTTTAGGAGAATAACATTAGTATGCTCAAGGTGTATATAGAACAACAAGTAGAATTTTTGTTCATTGTTGAGCAATTTCAAATTTTCAAATTTTCAAATTAAATATGGCTCATTACGAACCCCCCATTCATTGGAACGACTATGAAGATATAGCACTAAAGCTACATGAACGTTTTGGAGATGAATTTAATGAAGGAAAAATCTATAGGGTACGTTTTACTGATCTGCTAGAGTATGTCTTAGCTGTACCTGGCTTCGTTGGCAAGCGGGATGAAAGTAATGAAGGACATCTTGAAATGATACAAAGTTCATGGGTGTACGAATGGCGCGATAGCCAAAAGTGATATTTATGGAATTATTGCAAACATTTAAATCAGTAACGACATTTGTCTTTGACCTTGACGGAGTATTGACTGATGGAACTTTTACATTGTTACCCGGCGGAGTAATGGCGAGGCGGATGAATGTGAAAGATGGTTATGCTTTGCAATTGGCGATCAAAAAAGGATATAGGGTGGTTGTTATTTCAGGTTCGACTTCTGAAGAGGCTGTGAGCAGACTTAACAGACTCGGTATTACCCAAGTCTATATGAAGGTGCTTGATAAAGTTTCAAGGCTTGATGCTTATAGGATTGAACATGGTCTTGCATGGGCAGAAATGTTGTTTATGGGCGATGACATTCCTGACAAGGATGCAATGTTAGTATGTGGACTCGCATGTTGCCCAAACGATGCTGTACATGAAATCAAAGAAGTATCCACCTTTATCTCTACTTTAAATGGAGGTATGGGTTGTGTAAGGGATGTTATAGAAAAAGTAATGAAGCTTAAAGGAGACTGGAATGAAGACTCCATGATACCATCTACATAAATAATTTTTGATTATAATATTTACTATCTAAATTGCCAGCAAATACTAGCTTTTGAAAATTATAGCAGCATTTTTTCAGTTGGTTCGTTGGCCTAATCTGGTTTTTATTGCCATTACGCAAATCTTGTTTGTGTATTGTATTGTTCACCCTGTTATGTACACAGCTGGTGTTATTCCCAACATTCATGGAACTTATTTTTTATTATTGATGCTCGGGTCTATTTTTATAGCTGCAGCAGGTTATATTATCAATGATTATTTCGATTTGAATATAGACCTTGTAAATAAGCCTGAAAAAATGGTGGTTGAGAAAGTTATCAGCCGTCGCTCGGTTATCATCTGGCATTTATTGTTAAGCATTACTGGTATTGCAATCGGCTTTTACATTGACATAAAAACAAATGTCAGATTTTTGGGCTTTGCCAATAGTGTCTGTGTGCTTCTTTTATTTCTTTATTCTATATCACTCAAAAAGAAACTTTTGTGGGGAAATATTCTTATTTCATTATTAACTGCATGGACCATTTTAGTTGTTGGATGGTGCGAAACATCTAAGCTACTTCAACCAAACCTCATTGGTGCATCTACAGAAAAAATAACCCGCTTATCATTTCTTTTTGCTGGATTTGCTTTCGTTATTTCTTTAATTAGGGAAGTAATTAAAGATATGGAAGATATAGAAGGAGACAGCAAGTATGGATGCAATACAATGCCTATTGCTTGGGGCATAAATGCTACAAAAGTGTTTGTTGCTGTTTGGTTGGTTGTTCTGGCAAGTGCTCTATCCATTGTTCAGTTTTATGTATTGGTGTTCAAATGGTGGTTCAGTGCATTTTACTGCATTCTTTTTATCATTATTCCCCTCGTTCTTATTTTCAGGCAGCTATTGTCTGCTACTACTTCTCAGGATTATCATAAACTAAGCTCATTTGTAAAAATGGTCATGTTTGCCGGGATATTGTCCATGCTTTTTTTTCGGTTTTATTTATAATTTTCCGGGTTAATAAACACCCTGCTTATATTGCATGCACAACTATTTTTAATGCAGCAAATAATTTTGGCTTCACAATCACCAAGAAGAAAACAATTGCTTGAATGGGCAGAAGTGCCATTTGAAGTAATAGTAAAACATACCAACGAAGACTTTCCCGAAGGTATGGCAATAGAAGAAGTTCCGATTTTCATTGCCCGCCAAAAGGCTGTAGCCGTAAAGACAGCATTGAAAAATGATCAGAAAATAATATTAGCTGCTGACACTGTGGTAGTGCTTGAAAACGAAATCATAGGTAAACCTGTTGATAGGGAAGATGCCATCAGGATTTTGACTTCCTTATCAGGTCAATTGCACAAAGTGATAACAGGGGTGGTTCTATTACACCCAAAAGGTGAAATTGCTTTTGCTGATGTTACTTTTGTCGCCTTTCATGAACTATCGAATGAGCAGATCATTTTTTATGTGGACAAATACAAACCCTATGACAAAGCAGGTGCTTATGCCATTCAGGAATGGATAGGTGTTGTAGGAATAAAAAATGTACAAGGTGATTTTTACAACGTAATGGGATTGCCGGTGAGTAGGGTAGTAAAGGAACTAAAAAAAATAAATTAGTTATACATTTGATATACTAAAAGCAGCAGATTTATGAACGAGCGGCTCCTTCAATTCATATGGCAGTTTCAGTATTTCAATAATATGGAATTGCAGACTACTGATCATGAGCATGTGACGGTAATTCAACCGGGCAAATTAAATACCAACCAGGGACCGGATTTTCTGGAAGCCAAAGTACGGATAGGGGACAATATATGGGTTGGCAATGTGGAACTTCATATTTATACTTCTGATTGGATCAAACACAGGCATGATGGAGATAAGAATTATGCAAACGTAATATTGCATGTTGTATGGCGCGATGATATGGTAGTGAAAGTTGCAAATGGATCACCTTTACCAACCATTGAATTACACAATCGAGTACCAAAATTGTTGCTCGATCGATATGAGAGTCTGATGAAGCAGGACTTGTTTATTCATTGTTCGCCCTTTTTGCCTGTGCTTGACGATATGAAATGGATAGCATGGAAAGAAAGAATCGCTGTTGAACGCCTTCAAAGAAAATCCGCTGATATTCTTATTCTCCTCAAAGTAGCCAACAACCATTGGGAAGAGTTGTTTTGGTGGAAACTGGCAGCCAATTTTGGAATAAAAGTAAATAATGAAATTTTTCAAACAATCGCCCAAAGTATTTCAATAAACATATTAGCCAAACATAAGAATCAACTTCATCAGTTAGAAGCACTGTTGTTGGGTCAGGCTAACTTACTAAATGGAGATTTTAGGGAAGATTACCCTCAAATGCTTCAAAAGGAATATAACTTTTTAAAGAAAAAATACAAGCTTCAGCAGTTGCTATTGCAACCGCATTTTCTTAGAATGCGACCCGCCAACTTTCCTACAATTAGATTAGCGCAACTTGCCATGTTGGTCAATCATTCTTCGCACTTGTTTTCAAGGATAAAAGAACTGGAGTCTGTGAATGAAATAATGGACTTGTTTGCCGTGACTGCCAACGATTATTGGCACTATCATTATCAATTTGATGAGCAAGTAGATTTTCATCCCAAACCACTGGGAAAAGAAATGATTGGCAACATTATCATCAATACCATTGTTCCCATTTTGTTTGCCTACGGATTACATGTAAAAGATGAGAGTTTGAAGATGAAAGCACTTAGGTGGTTGAGCGAACTTGCCCCGGAAAAAAATACAATTACCAACAAGTGGACTGCCTACAAAGTCAGTAATAAAAATGCATTGGAAAGCCAGGCATTGATAGAATTGAAAAACAATTATTGCAATGAGCACCGTTGCCTTCTATGTGCAGTAGGTAATGTGGTGATGAAGGAGGGGAAGTAGCTTTAAATAATCCCCCTTACTCTACCACCACCTTCTCCACCACCGTATTATTCTTATCAGCCACTTTTACCAAGTAAATACCTTTTGGCAACTTGCTTAGGTTGATGGTTGCTAAGTTGGTTGATGAAAAGTTTTGTGATAACAACATTCTGCCTGTATAGTCTGATATGGAAATGGAGGTAATGGCATTGCCCTGTACAAACAACTTGTCTGTGGCAGGATTGGGATAGACTTTGATTCTACTATTCTCTTTTGTGGTTACCTCCTCAATATTGCTAAAGGTAAAACTGCCGTCTTTGTCTGTCATTTGGAGGCGGTAGAAAACGGATGGATGGGTTGTCAATGGTGAGCGGTCAATAAAACTGTATTCATTGTTTAGGCGGTTATTGGCGGCTACCTGAACTATGTTTTCAAAATTGTTGGTGCTGTTGTAGCTGCGTTGAATGGTAAAATGATGGACGTTTTCTTCGTTGGCGGTTTGCCAGTCTAGCTGTACTGCCTCGTTGCGGGCAGTAAGTGATGCCGTAAAACGGATGAGTTTTAACGGTACCACATTGCTACAATTGGCAGTACCAAATTTGGCAATAAAAAAATCTTTGCCTCCATTGCTATA
>JANMZN010000221.1:0-18118 GCA_031383285.1 Segetibacter sp. | reverse complement strand
TTATTATTCTTCTTTTTCTTTCGAAATTTTGTATCCATAAACAACCGAAGAAATTCAATATCTATGAAAAATAACTTTTATAATAACCAAATATTATAAACGTGTTTTAGAAATTAACAAATTACGTACCAGAAAAAAATTACACACTATGAATACACTACCCAACTTTCGAGACAGTTTTGACCTCAAAAAAACTGAAACAACTCAATTTGAAGATGAGGGTTATTTTTTATTGATAGACGTTAACTTACAGATAATTACATTTAATAAAGCATTTACGAAGATTTTAAAAACAAAAAATAAAAATAGGTCAAGCAATTTGATGGATTGTATCGACGCTCTCCATAAACATTGGTTTCTTTTCTTATTTGAAACTGCAAAAAAAGGTAAATGTGTTCAACAGGAAATTCTCATATATGACGAAAGGAAAAATCTTCATTGGGTAAGGTTTGATGTTTCTCCATCCTATAATTTGAACAATGAAATTTCAGGGATTACATTTATTGGAAAAAATATTGACAAAGAAAAATCCCAGGAAGAGAAAATTGAGATGCAGAAATTGCTTTTGCGGGAAATTGCTTTTACCTATTCCCATGAATTGAGGCATCCGCTTACCAATATTCTTGCAGTTATAAACCTGCTAAAAAATGATAATTTAAAAATGACTCAACTATATTTTGAATGTATAGAGGTTGCTTCAAAAAAAATGGATGAGGTAATTAAAACAGTTGCGATGCAATTGTACAATGCGGCATAAACGAATTCAATATCTTATGAAAACCAATTTTTTTAGCTCATTTTCATTTCTTCGGCCCACTTATCTCTGTCGTCCGGAGAAAATTTCCATGGAGCAAAATTATTTTCTACGTTGCTAAACATGCCGTTCCATTCATGTGGGGCATTGCTTTCCTCCATAATTAGGTGCCTTCTAAGTTGAACGATGATGTCAAGTGGATTGATGCTAATAGGGCATTCTTCTACACATGCTTGGCAAGTTGTACAAGCTCTTAATTCTTCTGCAGTGATATAATCATGCAACAAAGATTTTCCATCATCAACATAATCGATCAATGTTGATTTATTGCGCCCAATTTCTTCCATTCTGTCACGGGTATCCATCATTATTTTTCTTGGACTGAGCAATTTACCTGTAATGTTTGCAGGGCAGGCAGCGGTACATCTGCCGCATTCCGTGCAACTGTAGGCGTCCATCAGGTTTTTCCAGGTTAAATCAGGTACATCTTTGGCACCAAATTTCATAGCAGAAGGTTCACCTGTTGGCGCTAGTTCAGGTTGCATTGAATAAAGTACTTCATTTTGAATTTCTGGCATATTCCTTAATTTCCCTTGCACATTTAGGTTGCCATAATAGGTATTTGGGAAGCCAAGAATGATGTGTAAATGCTTAGAATAGGGGAGGTAATTCATAAAAGCGAGTACCCCAATAATGTGAAACCACCAGGCAGACCTTTCAATCATTATAAGCGTTGAAGCAGTCAGGTTGTTGAAAAGTGGCGCAATCATTCCAGAAATAATAAAGGGGTCTGTATGGTGATAGCCTTCCTGATTTAATAATTGGAGATTTATATCAGTAGCATTCATGAGGAGAAACAATGACATGAGAATAACTTCAACAATAAGAATCACATTGGCATCTTTTCTTGGAAAACCATCTAGTTCTTTTTTATTTAGTCTTTCAATGTTCATGAAGTTTCTACGAGCATAAAATACAATGACAGCCACCAAGACTAAAAAAGCCAATATTTCAAAACCATTAATCAGCCAACTATATAACTGACCTAAAAATGGGGCAAATAAACGGTGGGTACCTAAAATTCCATCCAAAACAATTTCTACAATCTCTATATTAATGATAACAAATCCGATGTAAATGAAAAAGTGGAGTACAGCTACCGGCAGATTCTTAAACATTTTTTTCTGACCAAAAGCAAGCAGTAAGGTTCTTTTCCACCGTTCGACTCTATTATCATTTAAATCAATGGGGCGTCCCATTAAAATATTGCTTCTGATATTGCTTATATTTCTGCTGAATAACAAACCGGCTGCTACCGTTAAAATTAAAAAAGTAAGCTGTTGGATAATATGCATATGGCTGAGTTACGGCTGCAAGATAAGTTATTGCTATTTTTGACTTCAAATAAACTACAAGTGGCAGAAAAAAATTTTATTTTGACCAAAGAAGCAGCATCCAGAAAAATGCAGCGTATAGCGCTGGAGATTGCCAGTGAATTATACGCAGAAAAGGACGAATTAGTTGTAATTGGTATAGCCGTTAATGGAATGGCAATTGCAAATAAGCTTATATCACTGTTAGATGGATTGTTACCTATGCCACTAAGTATAATTTCTTGTTCGCTGAATAAAAAGCATCCTGATGAAGTAATTTATGAGCGGAAAATTGACTTTAATGGCAAAAATGTACTGCTTGTTGACGATGTTACAAGTAGTGGCAGAACCTTACTTTATGCTTTAAAACCACTTTTGCAATTTTATCCAAAAAGAATTCAGACAATGTGCCTTGTAGAAAGGATGCATAAAAACTTTCCAATCAAGATCGATTACATTGGGCTTTCAATTGCCACTACTTTACAAGACCACATTCAGGTAGAAGTAGATGATGATGAAGTACAAGGAGCCTACTTATTGTAGATACTTTTTGTTATTTATTTGCGTTTTCATCAAGAAGGGCATGATTATAGCTTTTTTTAAATTGACAATGCGTCGTTTTTCAAGAAGCAAATGTCAATAATTAAAAACACCTGACATGAGGAGAATTGTAAATAATCCCAATAAATCAAGGGTAATTGAATTTACCCCTCAGCAGGAAAAAGTGCATGCTTCACTACACCTTTTGGGTGTACTTTTTGGTATCATCGCTGTTCCTTTGCTTATTTATTCTGCTTTGCGCAAAGACACTTATTCACTTATCGGCATAAGCGTTTATGGTATATGTTACTTAATGGTATTTACGTTCTCTTCCTTATACCATTCTTCTACAGATAAAAGAATTAAAAGGCTTTATCTGAAACTAGATCGAATAAGCATCTATTTTTTAATAGCCGGCACTTACACACCTTTGATAAAGTTGTATGTTTTCAATGATGTGGGTGTTACTACGTTGACTGTAATTTGGAGTATGGTAGTATTGGGTATTTTCTTCGAGGTTCAATATCCGGACAGATTTCGTATCATTTCGGTCATATTTTATCTCATTATGGGACTCTTATTCATGTTTATGCCGGTTAATTTGTTAGCTGTGATGCCTCAGCATATTGCATTTTTAGTACTTGCCGGGGTTATTTTATATACTATTGGCTTTTGCTTTTATGTAAGAAATAAGTGGAAGCATCATCACTCTGCATGGCATATTTTTGTTCTATCGGCTAGTATTTGCCATTATTTGGCAGTGTTATATACCTTATAATTCAATACATAGACTTATTTCTTTATTATTCAAAAATTTTTCCCTACTTTTGCAGCCGCTTTGAAAAAAGCAGACATTACCCACAAGGCTCCATAAGAGTCCCGTCTGTTCGGGAACGCCAGCAGGGTGTAATCTATAAGATTATTTAATGCCAAAGGTAAAAACAAACTCCAGTGCCAAAAAGAGGTTCAAAGTAACCGGAACAGGGAAGATTACTTTCCAAAAAGCTTTTAAACGCCACATTTTGACCAAGAAATCCACAAAGCGTAAGCGTAGTCTTCGTCAGGATGGTATGGTTTCTCCAGCAAACACACATTTTGTGAAGCGCTTGTTGGGAATGAAATAAGGCGGTAAATCCCATTAATGGGACTTTTAAAAAATATTTTTAAATTTTTCCGGTTTCTATCATCTAATAAGATTATTACAGACCTCGGAACTCAAAATCATCATTTATGCCACGTTCGAAAAATGCGGTAGCATCAAGAGCCAGAAGGAAAAGGATACTTGACCAGGCCAAAGGTTATTATGGAAAACGTAAAAACGTTTATACAGTAGCTAAGAATATTGTTGAAAAAGGTATGACTTACTCCTATGTAGGTCGTAAATTGAAAAAACGAGAATATCGTACCTTGTGGATTGCACGTATCAACGCTGCTGTAAGGGCAGAAGGAATAACTTATAGCGAGTTCATCAACAAATTGAGTACAAAAGGAATAGACGTTAACCGTAAAGTACTTGCTGACATGGCTATGAATGAGCCTGCTTCTTTCAAGTCTTTGGTTGACTCTGTTAAGTAGTGTACTCAGTGAAAACATTTAAAAAAACCGGTAGCCATTTGCTTCCGGTTTTTTTTATTTGGATTTATTTTCAAAAAAGTATTTTTGCAAAATCTTTTTCATTTTTAATAAGAAATCAATCAGTTGCCTACATCAATGAATAATTCTTACAATGATTTGGTGAAACAAACCTTCCACTTTCCGCAAGAAGGATTTCACTTGGAAAATAATTACCTGCAATATAATAATCTCGATATTAAAGCATTAATTGATAAGTATGGTACGCCACTGAAGCTGACCTATTTGCCAAAAATTGGGATGCAGATTAATAGTGCTAAGCAGATGTTTGCCAATGCATTTAAAAAGCATAAGTACGAGGGCGCCTATTATTACTGTTATTGTACAAAAAGTTCGCACTTTTCTTTTATTGTTGAAGAAGCGTTAAAGCACCAAATTCACCTGGAAACTTCTTACGCATACGATCTTGATATTGTAAAAAATCTTTACAAAAGAAGAAAGATTACCAAGGATACCTTTATTATTTGCAATGGATATAAACAAAAAAATTATACCCGGAGAATTGCCAATTTGTTGAATACTGGTTTTAAGAACGTTTTTCCAATATTGGATAATGTAGAGGAACTTGACTCATATAGGCGATCAGTAAAAGTTCCATTTAAATTGGGCATTAGGGTTGCAGCAGAGGAAGAGCCTTCTTTTCCTTTTTATACAAGTCGCCTTGGAATAAGGCCAAAAGATATTCTTGAATTTTATGTTGACCACATAGAAGGATATGAGAATAAATTTACCCTTAAGATGCTCCATATCTTTTTGAATAAAGGGATTAAAGATGATATTTATTATTGGAGTGAATTGAATAAGGTCATTAACCTTTATTGTCAGTTAAAAAAGATTTGCCCTGAGCTTGACAGTATTAATATTGGGGGTGGTTTTCCTATTAAACATTCATTGGGATTTGATTATGACTACCAATTTATGATCAATGAAATAGTAGGAAACATAAAAAAAACCTGTAAAAACGCAAAAGTTCCCATGCCAAATATTTTTACAGAATTTGGCAGTTTTACAGTTGGAGAAAGCATGGCCCACATCTACAGTGTGCTAGGTCAAAAAGTGCAAAACGACAGAGAGAATTGGTATATGATCGATTCTTCATTCATCACAACATTGCCTGACACCTGGGGAATAGGAGAGAAGTTCCTAATGTTGCCTATCAACAAATGGAGCGAAGAATACCATAGAGTAGTACTTGGAGGAATGACTTGCGACAGCCATGATTATTACGATAGTGAAGAGCATATCAATGAAGTCTTTTTGCCAAAGCTTGTTGGCGAAGAACCATTATACGTAGGCTTCTTTCATACCGGTGCATACCAGGATCAGATTAGTGGTTATGGGGGCATAAAACATTGCCTGATTCCTAGCCCAAAACACGTTGTTGTTGGTTATGACAAGGATGGCAAGCTCAAAGATTGGATGTATGCAAAAGAACAGTCTTCTCAAAGTATGTTGAAAATACTTGGCTACAAATAAGTTTTAACGGTTAATCTTTATTGTATGTTTTAATTGTTAGTTAGTGGCAACTGTTGACGACAAAACCGTAAAGCGAAAATGACAGACATTGACATACAAAAGGTAACGCTTAACAACATTGACCAATTAGAAAAAATTGGCAGACAGACATTTTTTGAAACTTTCGCTTTGGGAAATACCGAAGAGAATATGAAAAATTATCTTGACGAAGGGTTTTCTGTTGCAAAACTGACCACTGAACTTAACGACAACAACACTGAATTTTATTTTGCAACACTTGACAACATTGTAATTGGTTATTTAAAACTAAACTTTGGACAATCGCAAACAGAACTGCAAGACGAGAAGGCTCTTGAAATTGAACGTATTTATGTTTTAAAAGACTTTCACGGAAAAAACGTTGGACAATTACTTTACGACAAAGCAATGCAAATAGCCAGACAAAAAAGTGCAGACTATATTTGGTTGGGTGTTTGGGAAGAAAACCCTAGAGCAATAAATTTTTACAAGAAAAACGGTTTCGTAGAGTTTGATAAACACGTTTTCAAATTGGGCAATGACGAGCAGACCGACATAATGATGAAACTAAAATTGAAGGACTAATGCGAACGACAAGAAAGGCAGCCACTAAGAGCACATTTGCAATAGACGGGGTTTAGCTTCGCTGATTTTCAATTCGTGCTCCGCAGACAGTTTTGTGGTAGCAGAAAGTGCCCCGCATCAATCCCGCTGAAAAGCGGGATGATGAAAAGCCAACCCATCGCAAATCTCCAAACCGTTTAAGCGTATAATACTATTTGAGTCGATAAAATCGTTTGTGTTCATAGTCCTAATTATTTAACCAATGAACAAAATACTTCTTTCAATCGTACTTGTAAGCTTTAGCACAAATGTTTATAGCCAATCTGCAGAAGACTCTGTGAAAAAGGTGATTAACAATATGTTCAAAGCAATGAAGTCTAGCAATAGCGAAAAGCTGCTTGATTGTTTTGCTGATAGTGCGTTATTGCAAACCATTATTACAAATAAAGAAGGAAAGACTGAAATAAAGAGCCAAAGTGCTCAGGCATTTGCAAAAATGCTTGCATCGATAGAAGAAGATGCTGCTGACGAACGTTTCTTTTTCAATGGCATAAAAATAGACGAAAACCTTGCAGTTGTTTGGGCTCCTTATAGATTTTACTATAAAAAGAACTTTGTTCATTGCGGCGTTAATTCCTTTCAATTAGTTAGGATTAACGGTCACTGGAAAATTCAATACTTAATAGATACTCGTAGAAGAGAGAATTGTATGAATTAATTCCAGGTCCTTTTTGGCTTTCTAAATAGCGCAGGAAGGAAAAGGATATAGTAAATGCACATCCACAATTCAAACAATAAAAAGAAGGGGAATAAATCTGCCTCATTCAGTTTTTTCATTGATTTGAAGTAAACAATTGACTGCGCAATTAAGCGTAATCCAAATAATGTAGCGGCCATCCACCAATTATAGAATAATATGGAGCCTATTAAAAGCGGATAAATCAAAAATTGAGTGGCAGAATAAAGCGTAAGTAGGAACTTATGTTTGAATTGGTAATATTTTGCAGTAGAAAAATGCCTGTTTTTTTGGTTAAACCAATTGCTCCATGTAGTCTTAGAATCACTTAATGTATGCGCTTCCGGTTCTATCACAATTGATGTATTCTTCTTTGTTGCAACTTTATTAATAAATAAGTCATCATCACCTCCAGGTATTTGATTGATAGATGAAAACCCTTTATTTCTAAAAAAAACATCTTTTTTATAGCTTAAATTCCTTCCAACCCCCATGTAAGGAATGCCTGCCAAAGCATAGCTGAGGTATTGTAATGCCGAGTGAAATGTCTCAAACCTTACAATTTTGTTTAGTAAAGTACCGGTTTTTCTATATGCACCATATCCAAGTACAATTTCGGTTTGCGGATAGTATCCATCCTGCATAAGTTGCATCCATTTTTCGCTTGAGGGTACGCAATCTGCATCTGTAAGTAGGATGGTCTCATATTTGGCAGACTTGATACCCATGCTCAACGGAAATTTCTTTCCTGCTATCAACTTCGCTTCTTGAGTTAGTTCAACTGGATTTAAGTGCTTAAACGTCTTCTTCAACTCATCCAAAAGGTATTTTGAATCATCAACAGAGTTATCATTTACCAGAATTACTTCATTAGTTGTTGAATAACTTTGCACTAAAACGCCGGGTAGGTTTTTAACGATGTTGTCAGCTTCATCTCTGGCACAAATCACTACGGATACAGGCTGTTGCTGGCTTTGGAATTTTGGCTTGGGAGCATAAAATGCGAGTCTGCTAAAAATTCCCAGGTAATAAAATAACTGAATAAGTATAGTCAGGCAAAAAGAACCAAATATTATCTCCCTCCAATACTGCACGATCATCATGCGGCAAAAATAGTGTTTGACATCAATAAGTGATATAGTCAAAGTGTAAATAATGCAATAAGTTATTCAGAATTGTATAATAAGTTGTGCCTAAAATGAAAGAAAAGTAAAATTAGTTGACAAAAATGTATAAATGAATTGCCGATTTATTCACTAAACGGCTTTATCAAAGCATTACATTTGCGGCTATGCCACCACTTCAATTTCGACTTCAAAAGACACAAGATCAATCCAATGCAAGGGCAGGAACCATTACAACCGACCATGGTATAATAGAGACCCCTATATTTATGCCTGTTGGTACTGTTGGAAGTGTAAAAGCAGTTACTCAACAGCAATTAGCCAATGATATAAATGCACAGATTATTTTAGGAAATACCTATCATTTGTATCTAAGGCCAGGAACCACAGTTTTAGAAGCCGCCGGTGGTTTACATAAATTTAATGGGTGGGATCGGCCCATATTAACCGATAGCGGTGGTTATCAGGTATTTTCTTTGGCAGCCAGCCGAAAGATCAATGAAGAAGGTGTTATGTTTCAATCTCATATAGATGGAAGCAGGCACTTGTTTACGCCTGAGAAAGTAATGGATATTGAACGCACTATTGGTGCAGACATTATAATGGCGTTTGACGAATGTCCACCTTATCCTAGCGAATACAAGTACGCTAAGAACAGCATGGACCTTACCCACCGCTGGCTTGAGCGGTGTTTTACCAGATTTAATGAAACGCCTGATAAGTATGGTTATACTCAAAATCTTTTCCCAATTGTGCAGGGGGGAACTTATAAAGATTTACGAAAGGAATCTTGTCAGTATATAGCTTCGAAAAATGCGGCGGGAAATGCTATTGGCGGGCTAAGTGTTGGCGAACCTATTGAAATGATGTATGAGTTTACGGCACTGTGCTGCGAAGAACTTCCGGTTGATCGGCCACGCTATCTGATGGGTGTTGGAACGCCTTGGAACATCCTTGAATGCATTCACCTTGGCATAGATATGTTTGACTGCGTAATGCCTACCCGCAATGGCAGAAATGGGATGTTGTTTACAACCAAAGGGGTCATTAATATTAAAAACCTGAAATGGGCTACAGATTTTTCTCCGATTGATGATTCATTGAGCAATAACGTAAGCGAATATTACTCCAAAGCATACATGCGGCATTTGTTTGTTGCAGGTGAAATATTGGGCATGCAGTTGGCGAGTATTCATAATCTATCATTTTATTTATGGTTGGTAAAAGAGGCAAGAAAACAAATTATTGCAGGCAATTTTGTGTCCTGGAAAAATGAAATATTGCCTATTCTTCAGCAAAGGCTTTGATTGTGGATAATGGCAGCTCATTTTATAATTTATCACCAAGAAGCGCAGGAAGCTATTTAGATGGGAATTGTATGGTAATTTCATTTTAGAAACACAAATCCTATATTTAGTGAAACCCCAAGTTATTACATCCTTTTTCAAGGATGTTTTTTTTTAAATAAACTTCCCGTTTTATTTAATTCTAATGAGCTATCAGTTGAATGGAAATGTGCAAAAAGGAATAACAATAAATAGAAACCAATAGTGATAAATTATAGTAAGCTAGTTGAAATAAGATGGAGTGATTTGGATCCAAACTTCCATGTAAGGCATTCGGTTTATTATGATTTTGGCGCTTTTGTAAGGATGAGTTTTTTGACCGCAAATGGATTAGACGCATCCGTATTGCTTCAACATCATTTAGGACCGATCTTGTTTAGAGAGGAGTGTCAATTTAAACGAGAAATTCATTTTGGTGATGAGGTTTCCATTGATTTGGTTTTGAAGCAAGCTTCGCCAAACTATAGTAGATGGACATTTCAACATCACATTTACAAAAACAAAGAAACGCTAGCCGCTATCATCACCGTTGATGGCGCATGGCTTGACACCAATAGAAGAAGGTTGACCATCCCTACAGAAGTTGTAAGGCCGAGTTTTGAATTGCTTCCCAAGGCTGAAGACTTTATCTGGATCGAAAGAAGCAAATAAAGATGAAATGGTGTTTCGGAAAACACATTTGCATTAACCACGGGTTAACTATATTTACTTTATTCGTAGCTTATTCAATTACATCTTTGTAGAAGTCTATTTTATTGACATATGCGCTCAAAAACACTAAAGTGGATTATCCTGATCACAACCGTAGTTTCTTTTCTATTGGTGGCTGCACAACTATTTTGGCTAAATAGAATTTATAATTTAGAACAGAAAGAGTTTAGCAATAGTATCATTAAAAGTGTACAGGGGGTTTATGAAGATTTAAATTTGACTACTTCGCATTCAACAGAACTTCAAAAGTTAATAGAACAACCGGACCCCAATTCATTTCTTTTAAAAATTGATTCTGTACCTGCCAAAGATATGTTGGTGCAATGCCTTGTTGAAAATCTGGAAGGATTTCAGGTTTTTGCCGGTTGTAAGGTTGCCTTGTTTATGCCAAGAAGTACACAGCATAAATTTGAAGCCTATTTGCCTGAAGCCGGCAATAAAAAGGGCGACTTCGAAGATTATGAAATGCCCTCTTTTGTAAGAGATTATCCTTTTATACAAATTTATTTTCCTCAGCGCAGTCAATATATTCTCAATTCTATGGCATGGTGGATAGCCTCGGGGGTTATTGTGATGATTGTATTGGTTGCGCTGGGGTTGTGCATATTTTATCTCTACAAGCAGAAATTTCTAAATGAGGTTCAGAAGGACTTTATACAAAATGTTACCCATGAATTTCAAACTCCGCTAACTACCCTCAGCATTGGATTGGATGCATTGGAAAAACATGGTATGGTAGCAGCCCGGCATGAAAAGTTTGAAACGTATATCAATTTGATGAGGCTGCAAACCAATTACCTAAAGCAGCATATTCAAAATCTGATGAAAGTATTGAAGGCAGAAGCGAGTGGTTTGGTCATGGAGAAAAGTAGTGTGGTAGTAAACGATCTAATAAAAAGAGCAATGACGCAAATGCAGCCTTTAGTTGATGAAAAAAGAGCACAAATAGCATTGCAATTAGAACCAACTGACTATGCTTTACATGCGGATGAAGGAAGTTTGTTTATGGTGATTATTAACCTGTTGTCAAATGCTTTAAAATATTCTCCTCAGCCTATTGTTACTTTCCAAACAAAGATTTACAACAATCATTACCGGATTGCTATTACTGACAATGGTATTGGCGTAAATGATCAGGAGCAAAGGAAAATTTTTAAGAAATTCTACAGAGTTCCATCAGGGGATATTCACAATACTAAAGGGTTGGGTTTGGGATTGTATTTTGTAAAAAAAATAATTGAAGGCCACAATGGCACTGTTGCTTTGAAAAGCATTGCTGGGGCAGGTTCTGAATTTATTATTGACCTTCCATTGACTTAATATTTTTAATTATGCAAATAAGGGCCACTATTTTATTAGCCGAGGATGATAACAGTTTAGCTTTTATGCTAAAAGATTCATTAGAAGATGAAGGGTATAAAGTAGTCCATTGTGCAGATGGCCAATCAGCTATTGATACTTTTCAAAAAGACAAGTTCGATTTGTGCATATTGGACATCATGATGCCTAACAAAGATGGTTATACCGTAGCAAAAAAAATAAGGCAAAAGAGTGATGTTATTCCCATTTTGTTTCTGACAACAAAAAACTTGGAGGATGATAAACTGAAGGGTTATGATTTAGGTGCTGATGATTTTATTTCAAAGCCATTTAGTTTGAAAGAATTGCTCAGAAAAATTGAAGTTTTCTTAAAGAGAAGTAAGAAGAAGCATAGTGAGAATTTTGATGATTACCGTATCGGTTCTATTATTTATTCACCAGTTAATTTGGTTGTTATTACTCCTACTACAAAGTTTGAGCTTACATCAAAAGAGTCGGAATTATTGAATTTTCTTTGTGATAATAAGAATCAAGTTGTTAAGCGGGAAGAGGCTTTGTTAAATGTATGGGGAAAGGACGATTATTTTTTAGGAAGAAGTATGGATGTATTTATAGCTAGGTTAAGAAAGTATTTGAAAGAAGATGAGAATGTAAAAATTGAGACCATTCATGGAGTAGGGTACAGGTTCATTGTGCCTGAATAATTAATCAGGAAGCAGAATGTTTAATTGCTGAGGCAATATTTCTGCTCGGATATACTGAACCTTTCCTATATATTCTCCATCTATTTGAAAATGTATTTTTCTGTTCGCTTCTACAGTCACAGCCTTTGCCTGAAAAACCTCTATGTGGTCAGAAGTAAAGCTAGAAGGCTTAAACCACATTTTGTATAAAGTTAACAGGCTCAATTTTTTAATAATAATCACTTCAAACAAGCCATCGTACAGGTCTCCCAAAGGATTGATAACCGCCCCGGTACCATATTTACTTGCATTGGCCAATACAACCATGAATGCAGTTCGCTTTATTTCTATTGTATCTGTCTGAATGGTAGTAAATATTGTTTTTTTTCTGAATAGCGTTTTCAAAACGACCAATGCATAACCAATTTTGCCTCTTATTTTTCCTTGTTCAAAGTATTTTATCAGCTGTGCATTGATACCAATATCACTCAGGTGGAGGCAGATTTTATTGTTTATTTTTAGGATATCTATTTTCTGACTCTTGCCATTTTTGATGAGTTCAATCGCTTTAGGAAGCGTAAAAGGAATGTTTAGTTCAAGTGCCATGCCATTGGCAGAACCGGATGGAATAATACCAAGTTGGATAGCTGTGTCAATTATTATTTTTGCAATCAGAGAAATGGTACCATCGCCGCCAACTGCTACTACAATGTTGGGTACAGTTTTTTCAATTATTTTTACTATATCATTAGTGTCATCTTTACCGGATAATATGTGAAAATGAAGGACGTGATTTGTGGGAATGAAGTGGTTTCTTATTAGTTCGGGATAATCGGTTTTAACTATTCCACCTGAAACAGGATTGATAACAAATAGAATGATAGATGATGAAGCAATATCCATATTTTAATACAAGTTTTTTTGAAATCAATAAATAAACCTAAAACAATTTCTTTGATACAGCGCATAAAAAGAAGATTGTTGTCCCTTTTCCGGTTAACCAACAAACCAGTAATAAAAGTGTACCATGGTTTGGGGAATACGTCCCAGGTTATTCTATTTGGTCATGTTTTTTCCCTCAGTCCGCTTCCCAGAAAGAAATACAGACAAAATTTTTGGACCAATACTTTTGCATTGTTACGGTCTTTTATGGTTGTTGGGGTATCGGGGGCACATGTCAGGGTCAGGTGGGGTGGAAAGGAGTATAATGCAGTAACTGCGGATGATGGATTTTTTAGGTTCGAATTTCATTCAGAAACGCCATTGCAACCAGGCGTCCATGATATTGCAGTAGACTATTATTTGCAACATGCTAATGGATTAAAAGTAATTGCCACCGGACACGGAAGCATCATTGTTCCTTACAGTAACAAAAATGCTTTTATTTCTGATATTGATGACACCTTTCTTATATCCCATTCTTCCAACCTAAGAAAGCGGTTGTACGTGTTGCTTACAAAAAATGCTCATAGCAGAAAACCGTTTGACGGGGTGGTTCATCATTACCAGCTATTATCTAACCTGCATGCTGATAAAACAAGTCAAAATGCATTTTTTTATGTGTCTAGCAGCGAGTGGAATTTGTATGAGTTTATCAAAGAGTTTTGTAGAAAAAATCAACTGCCTGAAGGCGTTTTTCTGCTCAGTCAGATCAAAAAGCTTTCAGAAGTTTGGAAAACAGGCGGAACCAAACATGCTACAAAATTTATGCGGATAGCCAGAATTTTAGAAGCCTATCCTACACAAAAGTTTGTATTGCTAGGAGATGATTCACAACAAGACCCTGTTATATATGCAAGTATTGTGAGCCACTTTCCAAATAGGATAGTGAGCGTATATTTGAGGCAAGTGTATTTTAAAAATGAAAGGGAAGTAAATGCTATGATCAGCCAAATTCAAGCAGCCGGTGTACCCGTTTGTCATTTCGTGCATAGCAAAGAGGCTATTGAACATTCGTATGCTATTGGGTTGATTGACAAGCAAGGGGTGAATTGAAATTTTTAAAGTTGTTCAGTGCAGATGTATTCTTGAGTAGATTTATCTGATGATTCACATGGTGAACAAGATATTTCGCAAGCTCGGCTCTTTGGCTGGCGCACAAGGCTTTGAAAGAAGTTCGAATGCTTCAAAAAATACAGTCACCTCACTCGCCAAAATCAACAGGGTAAGTAACCCAACAAATCCATAAGAACAATTACTGCACGGCTACCGTAGGTTTATCTCGTATCAGTTTATTGCATTAATGGTCTCGATGATTACAATTCGTTCTCCGCCTTGGCGGATCATTTCTTGCCCGTTGGGGGCAAAACGAAACCTTAGTTATTGGTGGCAGTGCCTTTTTTCATTAAATTTGGCATATGAAAGCATTAGTTATTACCCCAAAAAACGACAACGAGTTTAAGTTTCTTGCCAATCTCCTAAAAAAGCTAGGAGTAAATTCATCTACCCTGACCTATGAAGATTTAGAAGATATCGGTATGTCAAAAATGTTGAGGGATGTCGACAAGACAAAAAAGGCAACTAGAAAGGAAATAATGAATAAGCTGTCTGCCTAATGAAAGTCGAATTCCTCAAAAGATTTTCAAAAGATCTTGATGATATCAAAACTAAATCTGTCAAACAATCTGTAATTCGCATTATTGAGTTGATGGAAGAATTTGACGATCTTGACAAAATTCCAAACACAAAGAAGCTAAAAGGTCATAGAAGCGCATATCGAACAAGAGTAGGCGATTACCGATTAGGCTTCTTTTTCGAAAATTCAACAATCTTGCTTGGCCGTTTTCTGCATAGGAAAGATATCTATAAAATTTTCCCTTAAGCCGAATGTACCAATTGGCATTTAATACAACGTTTGTATTTATGTAATAATCCGAAAAATAGCAAAAAAAGTAGTACTGAAAATCAACTTTTTGGCGTTATCCATTTTGCAGTTTCCTTAGGACAATCCACTTTTTCAGTATCCGCTTCTATCAGGTTTCAACCAATTGTACTTTCATCAAAGCTGACCTTTTATTGTATAGCATTTGCGCCACAGACTATCACCGTCTATGGCAGTAAGGCCCCCACGTTTTTATTAGCAGTTACGCTGAAGATTTGCGGTTTCGTTCTCCGCCACAGCGGATCATTGCATGCCAATTGTGCGCAACGAAACCTTAGTTATTGGGTGTTTGTGTTTCTTGGCTCATAATTCTCCGTTCAACTTCAATTTGAGCAAGTTTATCCAATGATTAACTTCCTCATCGGTTTTACAATAATGTTGTATTCCATCTCTCAATACTGAAACAACAGCCTCTTTTCGCTTTTGTTTTTGCTTTCGTAGTTCATTACAAAACTCAGTGGAAGCTAACAAAAAAAGCTGTGCAACAGCTCTCCCTGTTAGACCGTCTATATCCTCTTCCGCCAATTCAATTATCTCAAACCATTGATTTAGTAAACCAGAATCTTTTGTCTCTAACCAATAATAAACAAACTCTCGCCGTATTGGAGAATAAATTCCTTCATATAAATAGTAACCGAATTCTGTTTTGATTTTTCGGTTAAATGCTTGGCGGTATTTTGCAAATGCATTTTGTATTAAGCTGCGTCGCTTATTTACAGGCAAAGATTTAATCAAAGCAATTTTAAAAGTGTCTACATAGTTGCTTGCATTTAGAAGTTTACCTCTTTCATATCCATATGCTATAACTAATACCTTTGAAGAATCTTCAGTTCCCACATTAAAGTAGCTGTCCCTTGTTAAGAGCACTGTACTTACACTGTCCTCACCAACAATATAAAAAGGCTTAATGCTCGTTTTTAAAAAGCCATAATTTGATTTCGTAAAATTCCATTGACTCCACGAACCCGTAAAAATGAAAGTCGCAAATGAGAGTAGGTATATTCCTTTCATGAAATGTTGTTCTTTGTCTATATTGATTTCGTTCTTATAATGTTCAACTCGCAGCCTGACGGTATAAGCCACAATATAGCAAACAATAGTAGTATAAAAAATCAACTTTTTGATGTCATGCATTTTGAATTGTGGTTAGTACAACCCACTTTTTCAGTATCCGCTTCTATCAGGTTACAACCACTTGTACTTTCATCAAAGCCGACCTTTTATTGTATAGTCTTTATGCAACAGACTACCATTGTCTGCGATGGTAAGGCATCTTCGTTTTTGTAGCAGTTACACTGGAAATTTATCGGTTTAGTTCTCCGCCACAGCGAATCATCGAATGCCTGTTGGGTTCCACGAAACCTTAAGTATTATGGGCAATAGAAATATTATTTGAGATGCTCAATGTCATCAATATCTTTAGGTCTACCGGTTTCCTTTTTATTCTTTATCAAATCCCAATAACCTATAAAATTGACAGTCATACCTTCCATCTCAACCTCTTTTCTGTTCTCAAAACATTCCTTAAAAATTACACCATCTATGCTAGTTAGTAAATATATATGAAGGGGTGGATAGCCTAATTGAATTACATTTCCTTTTTTTATAAAATCAAGTTCTGTTAACTTAAATGAGGAAAATTCAAAAGCATTGACTTTTACCAAATGTCTAAATCGCCAGTAAAACGAGGATGACCATGAACTCCTACTGCATAACCGCCTACGATTAAATATTCTGCGCTATTTTTTTGTAATAACTCTACAAACTCTTTGAAGTCTTGGCTGAACATCTTTGTTGAATTTAATGTAACTTGATCTTAGAAACTCAATTGCTTCAATTCGCTCTGTTTCGCTTTTAGTAAGCCAAAAGGTATAGTCTGTTCCAGAGTCTTTTAAAGTTGTAATTTTAAGAACCTTTTCCATGTTGTAAAGTTAATGAATAATATGAATTATGGCAGCACTGCGTTATTGCTACAACGACAGTCTGTGAAAAAATCGCTGCCTGCAACAACTATAAACATGGCTTTGTTTGGAGGTATGCAACCGATCTTACTTGCCGGACGCATTCGTTGAGGTATGTTAAGTGTAGGCGTGCTTCGGAACACTTACACCAGCAGTGGCATCCCTAACAAATGTGTACAATAAATGCCATAGCTATCAATGCCGACTGCAAAGCACTATCAAAACGGTAGGTAAAAACAAAAAACCAGCAATAATAGCTGTTTATTAAAGTAGGTGTTTGGGGTGTTAAAATCAGGTAATTTATACCAAGATAATTTTTTCAATAAAAAACAACTTATGCTATTTGATTTAATGCACAGCTTGTGTTGGACCTAAGTGAATTACTTTACAGTTTTTAGTTTTCTGTTGCTTATATATTGCTTGAATTCGGCAAAGGTCATTCCCTTTGTTTCACTTGCTATTTTTTCTTTAACCGCTCTAAAGAATTTAACGGTGTCAAATTCTTTTTCTTTTACTTGTTCGCTATTTTTCATTTCTTATAATGTCTTTTGGTGAACGAATGTCTAATTGTGAATAACCACTTTTTATGTTTATTGAATTGTAGCCCCTGATTCTAAAAATGTTTACAATGTGCTTGAAATTCCAGCTTACCAAATAATCCACTTTCTTTACTGTTGCACAAGCTATGTGCCTGCAATCGTCCATGCTTGTTTCTCCTACTACTTTTTGGTTTATATATTCATTTGCAAGCTGATTCATTTCTTCGGTCATTTCAATAAATTCAATATGGTCATTTGGTAAGTTTACAAAATGCTCTTTTACCTTTTCCGGTGCGCTATCTAACTCAAATTCGGTCAAATCGGAATAAACGAAGGTAATTTCACCCGCTTTCACCATTTCAAAAAGTTGTTCAGTTTCAACCTGAAATTCCTTGTCATAGATACCACCAAAAACAGATGTGTCAAAATATAACCTTGGTTTCATTCTGTAAATTTACAA
>JANMZN010000533.1:0-13913 GCA_031383285.1 Segetibacter sp. | reverse complement strand
AGGCTTTACCATGCAATAAATAGTTATTGTAAAGAAGGATTTCATTGAAAAAATTAAAAACAATACGCTAGACATAACTATTTATTGCATGGTAAAGCCTTCTAGAAACTTTGTAGTAAAGTTCCCTTTTTTGAAATCCTCGTTCTGCATTAATTGAAGATGAAAAGGAATGGTTGTTTTAATGCCTTCTATAACATATTCACTTAATGCCCTGTACATGGTACTGATGGCTTCTTCGCGGGTCTGAGCTATGGTAATCAGTTTTCCAATCATGGAATCATAATAAGGCGGAATGGTATAGCCTGTATATACATGACTGTCAACCCTTACTCCATGACCACCCGGTGTATGAAGTACTGTTATTTTGCCCGGACTTGGTCTGAAATCGTTATATGGATCTTCGGCATTGATGCGGCACTCAATAGCATGCATAGTTGGTTCGTAATTTTTGCCGGTAATGGCTATGCCCGCAGCTATTTTTATTTGTTCTTTGATAAGATCGAAACTGATAACTTCTTCTGTCACGCAATGCTCCACTTGTATCCTTGTGTTCATCTCCATAAAGTAGAAGTTGCGGTGCTTGTCGACTAAAAATTCTACGGTTCCTACTCCTTCATAATTGATGCACGATCCTGCGAGGATAGCTGCTTCTCCCATTCGCTTTCTAAGATCAGGTGTCATAAAGGGTGAAGGGCTTTCTTCTACCAATTTTTGGTGACGACGTTGGATACTACAATCTCTTTCGCTAAGGTGACAAACTGTACCAAACTGATCGCCTGCTATTTGGATTTCTATATGCCTAGGCTCTTCTACATATTTTTCCATGTAAACACCATCATTTTTAAATGAGGCAGCAGCTTCTGCACGGGCCGAATTGTATGCTTTTTCAATTTCACTTTCCTCTAACACAACCCTCATGCCTTTGCCACCACCACCGGCAGTAGCTTTTAGAATAACAGGATAACCAACCTCTATGGCAAGTTTTTTTGCTTCTTCCACACTTTCCAACAATCCTTCACCTCCGGGTACTACAGGTACACCCGCTTTTATCATGGTCTCTTTAGCGGTTATCTTATCACCCATTTTGCTAATCATCTCCGGACTGGGGCCAATAAACTTAATTCCATAGTCGTGACATATTTGAGAAAATTTGGCATTCTCAGCTAAAAAACCATAGCCAGGATGAATACCATCGGCATTGGTAATCTCAGCCGCGGCCATGATATGTGGAATGTTTAGGTAAGATTCGCTGCTTTGTGGCTTTCCGATACACACAGCTTCATCCGCAAATTTTACATGCAAACTCTCTTTGTCAGCTGTAGAATAAACAGCTACTGTCTTTATGCCCATCTCTCTACATGTACGTATTACCCTCAGTGCAATTTCCCCTCTGTTGGCAATCAATATTTTTTTAAACATAGGTGTTCAATTTGGAAATGAAACAATTTGAAAATAGCTCAATAAAGC
This sequence comes from Segetibacter sp., assembly GCA_031383285.1. GTDB lineage: Bacteria > Bacteroidota > Bacteroidia > Chitinophagales > Chitinophagaceae > Segetibacter. The sequence goes on along the minus strand of JANMZN010000533.1, from coordinate 12,446 downwards.
AAGCTTCAAATCTTTCAAGGTTTAATTATATTTTTATAATTCATTTTAGAAGATGATAAAATCTTACCAAGAATTTTATTTATCTCTTCTATCTTATTCAGAAGCATCGAACAATCTGCATAACCCTCGGCATGTTCATATAACCATAACCAATATTGGGATTCTTCAGCCTCTTTTGCAGCTATTTTCATTTTATGAATAAAATCAGCTATACTTTCTGCATTTTGAGCCTCCATCGCATTAGCTCCAATTGCAGTACCCTATTTCAACAATTGTCTGGAAATAACAAACTTTCTATCCTTTTCCAATAATTCGCAATATTGTATAATTAGTAAAGCGAAGTCAAAAGGTAATTTTAGAATTGGATTATTATCGAAAATTTTTTATTTCATTACCAAATTAAGTTGCCAAAATATATTACATCATTTGAAAGTTACTTCATTTGCAAATTGAGGGATTGAGTCATTTTCAAATTAAGCTTGTTCCACCAAAAACAATGGTTGATCGTACTCGACAGGTGATGCATCATCAACCAATACTTTGACAATGATTCCTTTTATTTCGCTTTCAATTTCGTTGAACAATTTCATTGCTTCGATAATGCAAACTGCCTTTCCCGGTGCAATTTCATCTCCTACACTCACAAAAGGTCCTCTATCGGGTCCGGAACTTCTGTAAAAAGTACCAATCATTGGACTTTTAATAGTTACTACATTGTCAGGTACTTTACTTCCCGAAGGTTCTCCAGATGCTACTGTTAATGCTGGTGCCACCTGTTGCAATTGAGGTGCAGCTTGTTGCATTGGCTGCTGAAAATACTGCTGAGTTGGGGCTGCTTGTGTGTAAACGGGAGGCAAATCTTCTTTTTGCTTAATGGTAATTTTAAAATCCTTTTCTTCAATACTCAATTCACCTATGTTGCTCCGGTTTACTGTCTTAATTAATTCCTGTATTTGTTTGAAATCCATACAATCGTTTTTTGGTTTAGAGTCTATTAAAAACAGGTTTCTTTTGCGAAACGAGAGGCAAAATAGTTATTTTTAAAATAAAAGCGGAAGAAAAGGTAAATTTTAGCTTTGACAAACGAACTCCTTGCCTAAACGTTTCCCGCTTTATTGCTTAGTTCTCTTGTTTGGTTAGCATATCCTTTTTCATCCTTTCCCATAAATTGTCAAAAGAGTCCGTGGGTGTAGTTTTCCACCCGGCCATGTCAGATTGCATCTTTTCCTTTCTATCAGCCAGGCTGGTTTCAAAAAATAATTTAATAAAGGATGCATCATTTTCCTTTGCCAATTGGTTGTACAGCATCTTTAAATCTTTTTCTTGAACATGATTATTTTCTGCCATTTCTTTTTCCAATTGTTCTACCAACCTTACCTTTTCATCGTAAGTACCGGATGGCAACAATGTTTTTGCCAAGACAGGCATCAACTCTATGAGCATGAGAATGGTTACAATCAAAAAATATCTCCATTTGAGTGCCATGTTATCCTTTACCAGATTATTCAATGCTTGAATCCTAGTCAAAAAACCATTATTTAGCAAGGTTTCGAATGAAGCATTCGCTCTGCTTTTTGATTGATTTATAACACCTAAGCTGCTGTCAATCGAATTGAGCTGAGGTTGAATCTGGTTCATCAATTCAACCTGCTGTTGGTCTAGTTTTACATATGTTTCTTTTTTTGCCAAGGCAATACTTTTTATGCCAATTTTTCCGGTGCCGCCAGATCCATCAATCTCAGCTATATATTGTTTTCTAGCTTCATCTACCTCAGCAATTCTATCATTCAATTGCTTTTGAAGCAATAAACGCCTTGCATTTAGTTCAACTTTTTGCGGATTAAACAAAGAATCCAATTCCTGCTGTTTTGCTCTCTTTCTAATTTCATTATCCATTGAGGCCTGCACTTTAATTTCTTTGTCGAACATGTACAAAATAGCAGGTTGGGCCATAAAAGTACCCAATGTAACGGCCAATATTCCTCGCAAAATGAAAGGGGCAGCTTTGGTTTTATTAAATTTATTAATTCCTTTAATAAGTGCCCTGTCTATTGTAAGGATAATCAACCCCATGAAAATACCTAACGATGCAGACAGAAAAACATTGGGTGTTATTGTACTCCAGAAGTAAGTCCAAGCCAAAGTAGCAAAGCACCATGTGGCCAATATTGTTGCGCCAATTATCTTGTATCTGTTTCTATCAACCACACAAGTGAGAATGAGTTCCTTTTCCGCGGTACTTAGCCACCACAAAAATTCGATCCACCACGAGGTTGAATACTTCTCCCTATTAGAAAAGGAGGTAATGCTTTTGGGCATTCCAATATTTTTAAGATTGTAAGAAATGGTGGTTGAAGGAAGGGAATAAATAAAAAGTGAATGTAGTAATTAAAAAAATTAACCGATTTACATTGCATAGCTTTTATCTATATTTTAACGGCAGAAATATGTAAAAGGGCTCTAATTTTCAAATCCCTACCTTTGCCGCCTAATTTTTTTATACAACATGCAGACGGACAAGAATACGATAATTGGTTTTGTGTTGATTGGTATCATTTTTATTGCCTTTTTCACTTACACCAGCAAGCAACAACAAGCGTTGATGCAATTGCAAAAACACGAACAGGACTCAATAGCAAAAATAAAAGCAGCAATGGCTCCAAAAACTGATCCTGCTGCTGCACTTTTGGACTCTCTAAAAAGAGATTCAACTGCTAAATTGGTAGCTGCCGGTAACTTTCAAACAGCAGCCATAGGCAATGAACAATTGACTGTAGTAGAAAATGAATTGATCAAAGTGACCTTTTCAAGTAAAGGAGGTCAGCCAAAAAAAGTAGAACTAAAGAAATACCTTTCTCACGACAGTAACAACGTTGTGTTAGGAGGTTCCGCATTTGACAACCTTGGATATGCCGTTAACACTGCACCTAATCAATCTGCGCCAACAAGTACTTTGTTTTTTAGTACAACAGGTATAACAAAACAGCCTGATGGCAAGCAAATAATTACTTATAACATTGCCACTCCTGCAGGACAAAGCATCTCTCATAAATATATCATTAAGCCAAATGATTACATGATAGATTGGAACATAGGAATGAATGGTGTAAACACTTTACTCACTGGCAACACGCTTAATTTTAGTTGGCAAGTACTTTCGCAAAAACAACAAAGTGACGTAAAATACGAAAGAACACAATCAAGAATTTGCTATGTGGAAGAAGGCAGTTACGATTTTGAAAATGCAGCAGCTGGTGCAGCAAAAAGTTTTGATAAACCAGTTGATTGGTTAACCGTGAAACAGCAATTTTTCAATACTACCTTAATAGCAAAAAACAAATTCAATAGTGGCGATATCAGCATGACCGTTCCTGATAAAGAAGATTCTTCCACCCATGTTAGCAAATCGGTCGCAAATATGAAAATCCAACTGCCGGCTACATCATCAGCAACAATACCTATGGCACTTTATTTTGGGCCAAATGAATTCGAGGTTTTGAAAAAGTACAATATAAAAATGGAGAGTATTATTGACCTTGGTTCGGGAATATTTTCATTTGTAAAATACATCAACAGGTATATCATCATGCCTGTTTTCAATTTTTTTGCAGGGTTTATTTCAAACTTTGGGTGGGTGATTGCTTTGCTGACAATTTTTATAAGATTGGTAACTTCTCCCCTAACTTATACTAGTTACCTGAGCGGTGCAAAAATGAAAGTATTACGCCCTGAATTGGATGTTGTAAAGAAAAAATTCGGCGAAGACAAACAAGGTTTTGCAATGGAGCAAATGAAGCTGTTCAGAGAAGCAGGCGTAAATCCGTTGGGCGGTTGTATCCCTGCCCTGCTACAAATACCTATCTTCTTTGCATTGTATAGTTTCTTCAATTCTGAAATTGCATTGCGAGGGCAAAGTTTTTTATGGGCTAAGGATCTTTCATCCTACGATGTATTTATTCACCTTCCCATTCAGGTTTGGTTTGGTTTTGGTGACCATATTAGCTTATTTACACTTACTGCAGTTATTACCAGTTTCCTTATTTCGATTTATAATATGAGCATGACTCCAGATCAGGACAATCCTGTAATGAAGTATATGCCTTATTTCTTTCCTTTCATTCTATTGTTTATATTTAATAGGCTTCCTTCGGCGCTTACCTGGTATTATACTGTTTCAAATGTGATCACTTTGATTTTGCAATTTGTTATTCAGAATTATATTATCAACCATGATAAAATTCTAGCCAAAATGGATGAGACCAGAAAAAAACCAAAAGTTAGGTCAAAGTGGCAACAGCGATATGACCAAATGATGGATTCTCAAAAGAAAATTCAGGACCTAAAAGATAAAACTTCTAAAAAGTAAACGTTAATAATTTATTTAAAAAAGCCCATGTATGATTGCATGGGCTTTTTTAATTAACATTGGCATAGAATTTATAAAGTATGGATATCATCGGATGTTTATTAAGGAATTAAATAAACACGATTGATATTTGGCTACAAAAAAATAGAATATGAAAAAGATATTATTATTCCCAGTTTTACTATTGACCATTTTTTCAAGCTTCGGTCAAGATCAGAAAGTCCTCAATGACTGTACTGTAACATATGATGTATCTGTGATTGATGCCAAAGCAGATCCTGGCGTTGCGGCAGCTATGCAGGGCGCTACAAAAGTTGTGTATATTAGAAGTAACAAAGTAAGGACAGACTTCATTACTTCTACTTTTACGCAAACAACCTTACAAGATTCAAAGAGTGACAGCACCATTATTTTAAGAGAATTTGACAAGAACAAATTCATTTCTTTTCTTTATGGGAATAAAAGGAAAGAATTAGGGAAAAAATATGAGCACATTCGATTTGCAAAATCAACTGATAAGAAGGTAATTTTAGGCTATCAATGTGTAAAAACCATTGCAACTTTGGCTGATGGATCTACTTATAATATTTTTTATGCACCTTCTATTATTGCAACAAACAATAATTTTGAGACGCAGTTTAAAGACTTGCCTGGCTTTGTGCTAGAATATGAAGCCCAAACTGATGATGGAAAAGTTAGGGTTAAATATACCGCTTCAAAAATGACATTAATGCCAGTTCCAATAGCAAAATTTGATATCCCTTTAAGTGGATACCGGGTTCTATAGTTAAGGAGGAAAATTAACGAATTGGTGGCGTAGGTGTCTTAAATCTAGGGGTAGAGACCTTGTGAGAATAAGGATAGATATAAGTAGTATTACCTTTTTCGAAGCGAAGCATCGATTGAAAAGTAACATCCCCGTTCGCCGCTTTTTTCTGATTGACTGCCTGATAACCTTTGTACGAAAATCCTGATCTCAAAGAAAAAGGAGACGCTGATTTATAAAATGTTTTATTGAAACTTGAAAGAGAATACAAGTTCTTAGTCCTTTTTTCCGTTGAGCCTGTAAATGAACCCGTAGCGATGTGCGCAGCGCAAACGAAGAGCATTGCAAAAACTATTTTTTTCATGGTTAGGGGTTTCATTTAATAATTAATATTACTACTAATTGATGCAAATTTAGGACCAAAATGTGAATTTAACAACTTTTTATCCAAATAATATTTATGAACGTATATTAAAAAGAGCATAAAATAATTTGTCAGAATGTTTGGGAGCCTTATCTTTCACAAATAAATACCGATTATATGGGCGAAAATTCATATAGAGAGGACAGAGAGGAAATGCGGGAACTGCTTCGGCGGTATGAAAACCTGAAAACCGGAAGGCATCATTCCTTTCTGGAAGAAGATGCTTTTGAAAAAATTATTGATTACTTTGACGAAAAAGATGAACTAGGAAAAGCCATGGAAGCTGCTGATTTGGCCATTCAGCAATTCCCATTTTCATCTATTTTAATGATCAAAAAAGCTGATCTATTGCTTGCCAGTAGAAAATACTGGGAAGCGTTGGAGATATTAGAAAAAGCTGAACTGTTTGATAGTAACGACATTAATTTATATATCCTGAAAACTGATGCTTATCTTGCATTAGACCAACAAGAAAAGGCTGTAGAGCTGTTAGAATCTGCATTAAATCAGTTTGATGGAGACGATAAAATTGAATTGTTGTTTGAACTAGCTGACGTTTATGATGATTATGAAGAATTTGAAAAGGTATTTGATTGCCTTAAACTAATATTAGAAGAAGACCCAACGAATGAGGAAGCCCTATATAAAATTTGTTTTTGGACAGATTTTACCGGCAGAAATGAAGAAAGTATTCGACTTCATCTAAAAATCATTGACGATTTCCCTTATAATGAACTAGCATGGTTTAATCTAGGAGCCGCTTATCAGGGATTGAAATTGTATGAAAAGTCTATTGATGCTTATTTGTATGCAGTAACCATCGATGAAAAATTTGATTTTGCATACCGTAATATGGGTGATGCTTACCTGAGACTTCGAAAATTTAAAGAAGCCATAGAAGTTTTGGAAAAAGTGCTTGAACTTAGTCGTCCGGAGGATGTGATATATGAAGCAATCGGACATTGCTATCATAAACTTGGAAATTTCGCCCAGGCACGTTTTCACTACAGGAAGGCGTCTCACATGAACCCGGAGGACAGTAAATTGTATTATAAGCTAGCTCTTACCTATATAAATGAAGAACATTGGGAAAGTGCTGTAAAACAGCTTGACAATGCCATGCGCATCCACAAAAATTCTCCTGAATATAATCTGGCAATGGGTGAATGTAAATTGCAACTCAATCAATTCAAGGAGGCAATTGTATATTTTGGGCAAGTTGTAAGGTCTAGGCCAAAAAGTGTTTCGGGATGGGACGCATTGATACGTTGCCTTTTTACGGCTGAATTTTTTGAAGAAGGTGCTGAACAATGTCAGGCAGCACTTGAGGTTACCGAAGGGAAACCTTTGTTTAGATTTTATCTTGCTGGTTGTCTTTTTGCCATGAAAAAAACAAAAGAAGCACTACTTCAATTGGAAAAAGCAATGGAACAGTCTCCAAGACAAGCTAAAAAGCTAATTGAACTTTACCCTATAATACTACAAAATAGCAAAGTGGTGGACTTGATTGCCCGGTTTAAAAAAAGTAAAAAAATATAATGCCTGCCTTTCACTTCCCAACAGTATTTATTCATCATTTTCATGTAAATCACTGTAAATATTAAATATCAGTTGTCATTTCCTTTCCATTAATTACTTTTGCGGCTCTTTAAATAAGTAATCTAAAAAAATATATATGGCAACAACATCGGACATCAGCAGAGGTATGGTCCTGAAGCTTGATGGAAGTTTATACTCAGTAGTAGAATTTGGACAGAATAAAACTGCCCGATCTGCTGCAAAAGTATGGGCAAAATTGAAAGGTGTAGATAACAACCGAAGTATTGAACATACCTGGAATAGTGGAGAAAATGTTCATCCGGTAAGAGTAGAGAAAAAAGCATATCAGTTTTTGTACAAAGACGAAAGCGGATACAACTTCATGGACAATGAATCATTTGAACAAATTTCTCTTGCAGAGACCATGATTGATGCGCCACAATTTTTGAAAGATGGTCAGGAAGTAGCTGTTTTAATAAACACCGAAACTGATCTTCCAATGAGTGTTGAGTTACCAGACAAAATAGTGATGTTGGTTACTTATAGTGAACCTGGTGTAAGAGGTGATACCGCTACAAGAACACTAAAACCTGCTACTGTAGAAAGTGGTGCAACTGTAATGGTTCCTTTGTTCGTAAATGAAGGTGAATTAATTCGTGTTCATACCAAAACCGGAGAATACGTAGAGCGAGTAAAAGATAAAGATTAATTAAGCATAAAGCTATAAAAAGGAGCAAGTTGATCAAAATCAATTTGCTCCTTTTTTTTGCCTTATTTTGATCAAAAAGAATAACAATTCAACTTGTCGGGTTCCTGAAAAATGGACCTCCATGACAAACTGAGTTCGATAGATCTTGGCTTCACGATGGTTTTAGAATTGATGAAGGCCTCATAACTCAATCCTATATTGGTATTTTTAAACTGAAGGTTAATAGCAGGAATAATTGCCTCTCCTACCCTATACCAAAGACTTCTGTATTATAAAAGGAGATGCCAATAGAAGTACGTCAATTAAATTATCAGGGTATTTTGTAGAGGTAAAACAAAATGTTTCGGAATAGATCCAAACCACATTCAAAAATGGAATGATTTCTTTTTGCTGTAGTTTTGATTTTTTAAATTTACAGCATCAAGAAAGTCTATTTTATACCAGGATTAGGGGCCGATAAAAGAGTTTTCAAATTCTTAGATTTGTCTTTTTGCAATCCTGCTTTTATAGATTGGGCAATTCCTGAAGAAAATGAAACCTTGCCTTCTTATGCTGAAAAGTTGTTTAGAATAATTAATGATGATGATGCAACCATTGTAGGGCTTTCATTTGGCGGCATGTTGGCTACAGAAATTGCTATTCATCATCCTCGAACAAAAATAATTGTTGTGTCTAGTGCAAAGACTTACAAGGAACTTCCTTTTTATCTTCGAATGTGGCGTCATGTACCAATTTATAAACTGCATACGCAGCAAAACAAAATAGCGATGGGGAGATTTACCCTTAAAATACTGGGATCAAAAGGAACAGAGCAAAAAAAATTACAATTACAAATTTTAACAGATTCTGATCCTTCCTTTACCCGATGGGCTACAAGTGCTATTCTCAATTGGAAAAATACAATAGTTCCAAAAAATGTTGTTCATATACATGGAACAGCAGACAAACTATTACCATACAGGTTTGTAAAAGCAGATTTTACCATAAAAGGTGGCGAACATGTAATGCTGATGGATATGCCCGTTGAAGTGTCGGCAATTTTGAAGAAAATAATTGGAGAATAATTTTTTTATTCCAGGATTTGAAGTTCAACAATTCAAACATCCCCTTTACAATTTTTTATTTAATCCTAAACAAATAAGGTGTTTACCACTACCTATACTTTTGCAATTTCTGGTGCGAGTACGTTCCATATTTCTTTTGCCACTAAGTTATTTCCTGTTTCATTTAGGTGAACGCCATCTGTAGTTAAAATACCATCTGCAACGTTCGTTGTGTTGTTAATGAGGTTGTATTCAAGAAATGATTTTCTCAAATCAATTAAAGGCAGATTATACTGATCAGCAATGGTTCTTACAATTTCGGCGTAGCGTTCTACATCCTCGTCTTGAAGGTTTTCGTGATTATTCAATTCTCCAATCAATGAAGGCGTACAAAGCAACATCTTTATTCCAGCTGTAGTTATTTTTTCAATAAGTGCTTCATAGGTAGATGTAAAGCTTGCTACATCGGTACCTTTATTCTGCAATTTGTGCCACACATCGTTTATACCAATGTAAATGATCACTATTTCCGCCCCTTTAGAAAGAATGTCTTCGGCCAATCTTTCATACAAATCCGTCACTTTGTTTCCGCCTATTCCAGAACCTATTATTTCATACTTTTCACTTAGTCCTTCCATTTGCAAAAAACCGAACAGCTTTTTTATATAACCTGAACCTCTATTTCCTTGCTCAGTTATGGAATCACCAAAACAAACTATTCGCTTTTTTCGCTTTCTGTAGTTGTAAGACATCAGCAGCATGACCAATACAAAAGTTGCAAACAAGAGTAATTTTGGAGTGAGGTTCATACTGCAAAGAACGTGAAGTATTTTATAGGCTTATTAGTATTTGTGTTAGATGGGGAAATTGGTTTGGTCAGGCTATTCCCAATCTTTCATTAAAGGAGTAGTTTCTGCAGCCATTTTTTCTACGAACTTTCTCTCATTTACCAGAAATCCATTGCCTTTGGCGCATAAATGAACACGAATATTTTCTACACTCATCGGATTTCCTTCGGGAATATCGGCTATGTTACTATGACGGATATCGTGACCATCAATTATAACCACCAAACCACTACCAATAGCTTCCATTCTGTTTCCTTCTGTCACCAGCATTCCGGTATCTTCACCCAACCCAATTCCAATGCAAGAAGGATTGGCCCCCACAGCTTGGGATAACCGTCCAAAACGGCCTCTTTTTTCGAAATGGGAGTCGAAAATAACCTTATTCATAAATCCTAGTCCGGTTGTAATTTTCACTTCGCCTTTTAAATGGGCTTTAGAAGCGTCTCCTTCATATATCATTGTGTGGCTCATAGCCATTGCACCTGCAGAAGTACCAGCAACAATAAACGGTTCGTTAATATACCTGTGCATGATTAGTTTGAACAGAACGGTTCCACCAAATATAGCAGTCAGCCGCAACTGATTCCCACCGGAAAACATGACTGCATCACACTTTTGTATTCTCTCAAGGTATTCTTCATCATTGACATCTTCCCGGGTTCTGATGTGCATTACTCCTATGTCGATGCAACCTATTCGGCCAAATGCTTCCAAATAATTATTACCAACTTCATATGGAATCATGGAGGCTGTTGTAATAACTTCTATTCTTGCATGTACTCCTCCTGCTTCTTCCACAATTCTCCGAAGAATTCCGAGTTCAAAAAAATTCAGATTATTACGGATAATGATCCCTTTTTCTACACTGGTTCCTTTGTCTTCTGCTCCACCAATAGCAATAAGTTTCCCTTTAATTTCCGACATTATAGAAGTTTAGGCGCAGTTGCAAATGTAATAGGATATTGTACATCAAGGTCGTTTTATAAGGATAGTATATTAATAAACGCTGATTTTCTTAAGTTATTTCTTTGCATTTTGCGCAAATTAATTGCTAAATGCTTTCATAATCAAATGGGGAAATAAAAAACTAAACCCTTCAATAAAAGTATCCTTAATTATTTACTAATGAAATGTGTAATAAATATTGTTTTTATATTTCTTGCAAATTCCAAATTTAATTAAACAGAAAGCCGTCAACCACTTTAATCAAAACAGTGCAAAGAACATCAAATTGACATTAAAATATTTTAAGATTAAATAAATAGTTTAATCGCATTTATTAAAAAAAGCAAAAAATCAATATCTTCCGCAAAAGCATAACCACCTGTTTATGAAAATAGAAGAAATAAAAGTATTACGGGGCCCAAATTATTGGAGTATCCGCAGAGGAAAGTTGATACAAATGAAGCTTGACCTGGAAGAACTGGAAGTGCATCCAACCAATAAAATTCCCGGCTTTAGAGAAAGGCTGCAAAAGTTGGTACCTAGTTTATACGAACACAGGTGCAGTGTAGGTACTCCCGGCGGTTTTTTTGAACGGGTTGACGAAGGAACCTGGATGGGTCATGTCATTGAGCATCTTGCTTTGGAATTGCAAACACTAGCTGGAATGGATACTGGATTTGGCCGTACCCGAGGCACAGGTAAATCTGGTGAATACTATGTAGTTTTTAGCTACATGGAGGAAGAAGCGGGAATATATGCTGCTAAAACTGCAGTAAAAATCTGTCAGGCGCTGGCTGATAATGAAGCTTATAATTTAGAAGAAGATATTCAAACATTAAGAGAGATCAGAGAAGATACACGGCTTGGACCATCTACAGGTGGTATAGTTGACGAAGCTGCCAAAAGAGATATTCCATTTATCAGGCTCAATAAGCATAGCCTTGTACAGTTGGGTTATGGCATTCATCAGAAAAGAATAAGAGCAACCATAGCTAGTACAACTTCGAACATTGCTGTGGATATTGCTTGTGATAAAGAAGAAACCAAAGAATTGCTGGAAGCAGCTGAAATACCTGTGCCAACGGGAAGAATAATCAGAACATTAGGAGATTTAGACGATGCCATTGAAGCACTTGGTTATCCATTGGTACTAAAACCAATTGATGGCAACCATGGCAAAGGTGCCACTACCAATATTATAAATTTAGACCAAGCTGTAAAAGCCTTTGATGCGGCTAAATTCTATAGCAGAAGCATTATCTGCGAACGATTTATTACCGGATATGATTTCAGAGTACTTTGTATAAACCACAAATTTATTTGTGCTGCATTGCGTACCCCGGCTAGTGTAGTTGGTGATGGCGCCCAAAGCATACAGGAACTTATTAATGAGGTGAACAAAGATCCTCGTCGTGGTTATGGCCATGAGAAAGTTTTGACAAGCATTAAAATTGATAACTTTACTCATAAAATGTTGGAAGACCTTGGATACACGCTAGACACGGTTCCGCCCAAAGGTGAGTTGGTTCTACTAAAACCAACAGCCAATCTAAGTACCGGAGGCACAAGCACAGATGTAACAGATGAGGTACATACTGCCAATATTTTTATGGCTGAAAGAATTTCAAAGATTATTGGTCTGGATATCTGCGGCATCGATATAATGGCTTCTAACCTTAGGGAGCCGATTTCAGAAAATGGCGGCGCAGTGTTGGAGGTAAATGCAGCCCCTGGATTTAGAATGCACATTGAACCTACTGTAGGTTTGCCAAGAAATGTATCAGAGCCTGTGATAGAAATGCTATT
>JANMZN010000508.1:0-3623 GCA_031383285.1 Segetibacter sp. | reverse complement strand
CCATCGCCATATCGGGCATAAGTTGCTTCATCAGGAAACGGTTTTCCATTGATAGGATATGGATAAAAATAATCGTCGAAATGAATTCCATCAAGTTCATATCTTTCAACCAAATCTTTTACTATTCGGTTTACATATTCTCTTACCTGCGGCAGTCCCGGATCGTACCATTTATAGGATCCAAACGCAACGGCCATTTTAGGAAATATTTTAGTGATATGCGTAGAAGAAATACTTGATTTGTTGATGTTGAATACGGCCCTGTATGGATTTAGCCATGCGTGAAACTCCATTCCTCTTTTATGCGTTTCCTCAATCATAAACTGAAGCGGATCATAATATGGATTGGGTGCAAGGCCTTGTTTTCCGGTAAGGAATTCGCTCCATGGCTCAAGGTTGGAAGGATAAAAAGCATCTGAAACCGGCCGAATTTGCACTACCACGGCGTTCATTCCATTGCGCTTATGCATATCAAGCAGGTCCGTAAACTCTTGTTTTTGCTGATAAGATGGCAACCCTTTTTTGCTGGGGAAGTCAATATTGTCAACAGTAGCAACCCATACAGCCCTGAATTCATATTGTGGAGACTCTTGAGCTGCACAAATAAATGTGATGTTCAACAATAGTATGACAAAGAAAATTCGGTTCATGTTCGGTTTTATGGAATATTGATTCAAAATCATACCTAGTAACTAAAAGAAGGCAATTTCAGTAATCTGGTTCTAATAACTCATTAAAACTACGTTCTATGCAAAACTTAACACTATTTTTCAAAACTGCCTTTTCTCCTTGTGATTAAAAAAGCCCTATAAATGAAGAGCAAATATTTATTAAGCAAATAGCAAACGACGAATTCAAATAAGATTATTCCACTAAGGATTTAGTGGTTTTTAAAATTGTATTTAGCAAGAAATTTGGTTAACAATAGCTTCAGTTTCTAAAACTAATATCAATTGGAAGTATAAAATGGTCCAAATGAATTCACACATTTATTCGAGCATTTGTGGCGACATTTAGACTATTTTGTAAATCAATTTAGTAAAATAGCAAATTCGGTTTGAAAAAGTTCTGAACATAATTATTAAATGTGCTTGTACTCAACTCATTTGGTAATAATACTTGGCTTACAGAATATAAGAAAGCATGAAAGAAAAATTATGACTCCGCAGTGAATAATAAGTTTTCTTTTCAAGTTCAAAGTTTGTGGGATATCGCCATTTAGATAAATCGACATCGTAATATAATCCGGCATTGAACTTATTATTTTTGATAGAAAACGCTTTTCTAATTGCAGTCTGAATGCCAAACCCAATTTTACTTTCAGATTGCGTGTCTATTGTAAAATTGGAAGTATATTTTTCTTGACGGTCAACTACAGAGCCTGAGCGATAAGCATTAAAATTATATTTTACTACTGTGCCAATTCCAAAAGATAGAGGATGTGTTTTTGCTTGGCTAAATACCAACATGAGCGGTGCTTTAAACAAATTAAGCTTGTAGTCTTCTCTTACTTGAGGAGCATCGAAGGGGACAGGTTCAAAAGGGTAAATAAACATGCGTACTAAGGAAGCATTGTTTTGGACATACAAAAGCCCCATTTCTAAAGATATATTTTCCTTTAGTGGTGCTTCAATAAATATTCCTATATCATACCCTATCTTCATTTTCTTCCTACCAGTACTTGATACATTTTGTAAACTACTGTTTATTCCTAAGGAGGGTTTCCAATGAAATGTTTGGGAGAAACTTTGCCCACAAAGACTCATAACCATTAGCATTAAACAATATTTTTTCATCCTATTGAAATCTTTTAAATACAATGTAGCTTTTGAAAACTTGAAAAACAGAAAGTAATTTTTGATAGAAATAGGCTAATCTTCCCACACCTTCAATCCTTCGCTGCAATTGGCACAGATGTCTATATTTTTTCGACTGGTCATTAATTCTTTTCTGAATTGCTTGTAATTGTCATTGTCCCAAACTTCTTTGAAACTCTGCACTTTCAGATTGCCAAGTTGGTGTGTAGCATCTTTATCAAAACAACAGGGTACGACCAACCCATCCCAGGAAATAACGTTGCCCTGCCATAGTTTCCAACAATGGTTTCCCATGCCACTCTTCACCTTCATCTTACCATCTTTTCCTTTTCTGTAGCGGCTGTATTTATCAATACTTGGAATAAGGTTGTGGGGATCATTTTCATAATCATATACCTGCGCAGTTTTAAACCGCACCTGGTCCACTCCTATTTCTTTTGCTATTTGTTTGATCTCATCTATCTGGTGCTCGTTGTGCTTAACCACCAAAAACTGAAAAAAAACAAATGGCGTTTTGCTGTTAAGTTCTTTCTTCCACTTGATGATGTTTTTAGCACCTTCCAGCACTTTATCAATATTTCCACCCACGCGGTATTGTTTATATACATCCTGTGTAGTGCCGTCTATTGAAATGATTAGCCTGTCCAATCCGCTTTCTACTGTCTTTTTTGCTACAGCATCATTCAGGTAATGGGCGTTGGTACTAGTTGCAGTATAAATACCCAAATCAGAGGCATACTTTACCATTTCCAAAAAGTCGGTATTTAGAAATGGTTCGCCCTGAAAGTAAAATATGAGGTAAGTGAGTTCTTTATAAATATCGTCTATGGTGCGGCTAAAAAAGTCTTTTTCCAGCATACCGGTCGGTCTTGTAAAAGCTCTTAAACCACTTGGACACTCCGGACACCTTAGATTGCAAGAAGTAGTAGGTTCAAAAGAAACAGAGATTGGGTAGCCCCATTGAATAGGCTTATTTAGCAACCGGCTCAGACGATAGCTGCTCCAAACCTTTAGCATATTCAAGGCACGGCGAGGCGTTACTTTGGAAGCAAGGTTAAGCGTATCATTGAGGTTAAAATAAGGCATTAGGCGAAATTACTGCTTGTAAGCCTTTAAAAGAGGTTAAATTCAGATAAAGGTCAGTAATTGCCGCATCTCGAAAAATTTTTCGAATTTAATTCACACTATTATATGGCATATTTGTCCGGCGCTAAAGTTTATGGCTACAAGAAAAACCATCAAGAAGAAATCGAATAACATCCTTTGGTGGTGGTTGGCAGCCTTTGGGGTCATTATTTGTCTGGTTGCCGCTGCTTACTATTGGAATAAATACCAAAAAATTGAACATGCAAAATTTGTACGATATCCTGCATTTGGTATAGAATTGCCCGGCAACTACCCCATTCATGGAATAGACATCAGCAAATACCAGGGATATATTGATTGGCCCTCTGTAAAAAAGATGAAGGTGGAGGATATTAAGATCGGATTTGCATTTATGAAAGCAACTGAAGGGTTGGGAAATGTGGACAAGCAATTCAAACGCAATTGGAAAAATGCAGCAAAAGCGGGTGTTCCCCGGGGGGCGTATCACTTCTTTTTAGCTACTAAGAGTGGAAAAGAGCAAGCCAAAAATTTTATAAAAGCAGTAAAATTGGAATCAGGTGACCTTCCTCCTGTATTGGATGTTGAGCAGTTGTATGGCGTAAGGCCATCTTCTATGAGAAAGCAAATGCAGGAATGGTTGACTATTGTAGAAGATCATTATAAGGTAAAGCCGATTATTTATACCTATGTCAACTTTTA
>JANMZN010000471.1:0-3954 GCA_031383285.1 Segetibacter sp. | reverse complement strand
TCACCACAGCCCAGGTAGCAGCGGCTGAAGATATGTACTATACCATCCGCTTTCAAAACAGAGGCACAGACACTGCCTTCAATGTTTTTTTAAGAACAACCCTTAGTAATAAGTTGAATACAAGTTCATTTGAAATGATTGCATCGAGCAGCAATTTTCAATTTACGAAAAATGATAGGGTGTGTTCATGGACACTTGCCGGCGCTAATATTCCTCCGTCAGGTTGGGGTTATCTGGTTTATAAAGTGAAGCCAAAAGCTACATTAGTAACGGGTGACACCATTTTGAGTAGTGCCGCTGTTTATTTGAATGCACAACTTCCACTTTATTCAACTGTTGAAAGAACGTTGGTCGTTAATGCTGCGTTACCCTTGAAGCTAATAGCATTCACCGCACAGAGATCTGGCAAGAATAATTTGCTGCAATGGACAACTGCAAACGAAATAAATGTTCTACAATTCTCTATAGAAAGAAGTAGCAACGGTCAGGATTTTAGTACACTCGGTAGGGTAAGTGCCGGCAGCAATCAATACACCTTCACTGATGTGAATCCTCTGAAGTCTACTAATTATTATCGCCTCAAAATGATAGATAAGGATGGCTTTTACCAATACAGCGCTGTCCGCCAGGTGTACAACGATACTCGCTTTTTGTTGTCTGTTTCTCCTAATCCGGCCAAAGACATACTGATGTTACGTGCAGATACGCCTGACCCGACTAAAATGAGTTTACAAATACTTGACTTGGCAGGAAGGATTGTAATGAACTATCAGGAGAATGCACCATCAGGCAGTAGTTTTCGGACGTTAAATATCAATTCTTTAAAGGCAGGAATTTATTATATTAAAATACTTACTGCAGACCACCAACAGCAGATATTGAAATTCGAAAAGATGTAGTATTCCATCAATTCTTTTGAGAATTAAAGGGGCTGTCTCAACTAATGAGGCAGCCTCTTTGATTCGGATCCCTCATGGACAGTAGTGGTCGTTTAAGCGATTCTTGAGGTCATCTTTTAATTTTGATACGGCCACTTTAACCTTACACCAGCTGCCTAAGTCTTTTATTCAATTTTTACAAAAATCAGGAACTATTTTTTAATGTTTTGCCTTTGCAGCGTGTTCTTCACCTGCAAAACTATACCGGATGTAAGATGTTGGGGAAGAACTAGCTTGCAAAGCAACATTAATATTATATCAGGGCTCAAGCCGGGGGGCTTCGTTGTTTCTACGGAACACGCCTCACCCCTGCCCCTCTCCCTTGGGAGAGGGAAAAGAACATGAAAATGCTACGCATGTTTCAGCATGTCTGCGCTGCGCTGGATAGCCAAGAGAATAAGGCTCCTTTTGAACACTGTTGTCAAGGGGGAATTCTTTTACGCCTTTTGCCTTTTTGTCCTCGTGGGGTCTTCTGTAAGAGACCCCACGAAGCCTTTGCAGTGTGTTATTCACCTGCAAAGCAGTGTTGGATGCAAGTGTTGATGAAAGAATTTACTGTTGTGCGTTACCCGTATAACAGTAAATTCAACTAAAGCGGATAAATATACCGGGCAATTTCTTTTTCTTCTGCAATGCCATCTTTGCGCCATACTTCTTTACCGTTTTTGAAAACAATGAAGACGGGTAATGCAGTTACGTGGTAGAGTTTCATTAAATCCTGGTCTCTGCTGCCATCTACTTTTAGCAATACAAATTTGTCTTTATTATTGTCTTGCAGGCTTTTGAGTACGGGTATCATTTTGCGGCAAGGAGGACACCAATCTGCACCAAAATCTACCAACACTGTTGGTGATGCATTGATGGCGTTTTTGAATTGGTTAATGGTCATTTGAGGTTCATCTGATTTGCCCTCTAATGGTTTGCCTGCGCCTTTCCATGCATTGATGCCGCCTGTAAGTTCATATACATTGGTGAAACCATCTGCCCGCATTTGTTTGGCGGCTGCAGCACTACGGCCACCTGCAAGGCAATAGACATATACAGGTTTGGTTTTATCTACAAAGGCTAGACGTCTTTTGTACTCAGCTTCATTGTTCCAATCTGCTGAAAGAGCACCTTTAATATGGCCACTCTCAAACTCACCGGGGGTTCTTACATCTAATATTTGTACCTCGGGTTGGGTTATAGCGGTCTCAAATTGTGGTGCAGAAAGGTTGTTGTTTTGTGCGTTGCACGAAATAGCCACCAATGAAACACACAATACTATAGCAGGAAAGATTTTGAATTTCATACAATCTGTTTTGGCAAAGGTCTGTAATAATTTGAATGGTGGATGTATATTATAAAATATTTTGTTGTTAAAGGGTTTCGTATTATGAATTTGTTTAGTTTAGCAGAACAATTAATTGTGTATTGGCGTCACTACAATGTAATATGGGTAGGAATAATTAATTGAAAATCAGTTAAGAAATTAATTATTCATTTCGTGTAGTTACGTAAATACAAATGTTGTATGCAATCCCTGTGTTATATGTAATTGTGAACACCATAAAAATTCATTAACATAAAATAATAAACGAGATGGTTAAAATATTCTTAGACGCAGAAACAAGAACGGGAATAAGTATAGACGAAATGGGGCTTACCGATGCTGTAATTGAAGCTATTGGTAAACTAAAAAACTGCATTTATCAAAGAGTTAAGTTATTCAATGAAGAAGCTGAAAAGCAACCAGACGGATATGTTCTAATCAACTTATCAGTACCACGAATGGAGTATTTCTATTCAGGAGAATTAGGAAAGAAAATGCTTGATAGTATCACGGAACAGGACTTTCGTTATTGCATGTCTCTTGTGGAGGGTCATTTGATTTTACAGAATTAGAAACATGGTTATCAATGAACCGTCCAAGTTTTCTCAATTCTTCACATTGCTCTTCTGTGAGAATGGTTCTTAAATCTATAACGTGATTAGGTTCTTTTTTCATTCAGCTAAGATACGAAGTTATATGCAATCCCTGTGTTGTGCTGGATTTTAGCGAGTAAAGTTATTAGCGAGTGAGCAGAGCCATGAAATGAACTTTGGAATGTGTATGAAGGATCTTATAGCCTGACTTTGGGTTAGTAATTGAACACATCTCCCGAAGCGTGAAGGTGTAACTACGTGATAACAGAACTTATTAATTGTTTCTATTTAACATACCTGTAAACTATTAAAATTTTAAACCACATAAAATGGAACTTAAAAAATCACTATCGTCATTTAATGACAGAGAACTGTTGGAAATTATCCTATTAAACCAAGTGTATGCCGAAAGAAGGTTAGATAGAATGGAAGTTTATTTTCATAAGATTTCAGGCAAAGAAGCAGAGTTAAATGGAGTTACCAACGATTACTATACTGATCCGCATGAATTGGACGGACGTAGAGAGGGGTTCTCTATGGCAGAAAACTTCAAAGAATTAATGGACAAGGCATATAGCGCAAGGTTATCAATAAATAATTTACTAAAAGATGAAAGTTCGGAAATTAGTTGGTAAGAGCAGCCAACGAATTTCTAAATAAAGATACTTTAATTGTAGCAGCTTGTATTATTTCGGTTGAACTTAGCTTACTATTTTCTAAATAGCTAAACGATGCCGATTTTACCATAGTCCTTGCAGAAGCCAAAACTTCTAATGCTTCATTAAAAGAAAGGTCATTTAATAATTCTACCAGTTTAATAGCCAAAGTATCACTTTTAATTCTTTGAGATAGTGCTAATTCTTCCATAACCACTAAAACGAAAAAATTTATAAATGTTGTTTTGTTTTATGCTTCGTATTCCCACATTATAGACTGCATACAACATGAGGTTTGGCGTTATTGGTAACTTTAAAAGATATAATCAACATTAATTTCAACCAACAACGCCAAGCCTTTTTCGTTGGCTGCAGTCTATAATGTGGGAATACGAAGCATAAAACAAAACAACATTTATAAATTTTTTCGTTTTAGTGGTTATGGAAGAATTAGC
>JANMZN010000454.1:0-2185 GCA_031383285.1 Segetibacter sp. | reverse complement strand
GAACGATTGAATATATCCCTTCTGGAGCGAACGTTTCAAAGAGATGTAAAAGACATCAAAGAACTGTTTGGGTTTTCTATTGAATTTTCCAGAAAAGAAAAAGGCTACTTCATAACCAATGAATCGGAAAGTCTCAACTTTCAACGAATGATGGAGGCGTTTGACATGTTCAATTCGCTCAACATAGCGCAAGACCTCAAGCCTTTCCTGCACCTCGAAACCCGGCGACCACAAGGCACAGAAAATTTGTACGGTTTGTTGCATGCTATCAAAAACAAACTGCAAATCCGGTTCGACTATCAAAAATTTTGGGAAGACGACAAAAGGAAACGGACAGTAGAACCGTATGCACTCAAAGAATTTAAAAACCGTTGGTACCTGATGGCAAAAAATCTGTCAGAGGAAATATTAAAAAGCTTTGCCCTCGACCGCCTCACCAATCTCGAAATTACCAACGTCAAATTCAAGCCAACCAAAGACTACGACATAGAAGAAGCTTATCGCTACTGTTTTGTAATCTTCTGCCCAAATGGTTAAAAGCCGCATGAGTTTGTGCTTTAATACGATCCGTTTCAGGGCAAGTATATCAAAAGCCTGCCACTGCATCATACACAGCAGGTGTTGAAAGATAACAAGGATGAACTTGAAATAAAATTGAACCTCTGCATCACCCACGATTTTATCATGGAACTATTATCCCACGGCGATAATGTAGTGGTTATAAAACCTCTTTCACTAGCAAAGAAAATAAAAGAAGCCCACCGCAAAGCATTTGAGCAATACTGATCTTTAAGAAAAACCATTTAGAAATGGAAATGCAGCGATCCAAATGACTACACTATTTTAATAGTTGTTGCTAATCGTAATTACCCAACCCCAAAAAGCGAAAGTACTGCACCAATGAGTAAACACCACCCTTTGTCTTTCCGACGATAGGAGGAAACCCGCAAGAGACTCCTCCTGTCGTCGGAGTGACAATGAGGAATCATTCAAGCCCATCGAAAAGCATATGAGCAATACTGATTAAACCAAGAAAAATCTGCCCCACTCATCAAAATCATCATTATTTGCGTTTTGCAATATCCGATCAAACAAATTTTCAAAAAAATCTGCCCCCATCATCAAAATCATTCCTATCCGCGTTCCTTTACATCACCTACATTCTGCAAATCCACTCAAATCCCCCTGTTAATAACCTCCTTTTTTCGCTCACCCAAACTTTCCTAATTTGCACCCATCAACTATGGAAAAGTTTATTGTATCGGCCCGAAAATACCGTCCGCAAAATTTTAATACAGTAGTGGGGCAAAGCCACATTACCACCACGCTTAAGAATGCCATCCGCAACCAACAATTGGCGCATGCCTTTTTGTTTTGTGGTCCACGGGGTGTGGGTAAAACAACCTGCGCAAGAATATTAGCTAAAACCATCAATGGCGAAAACCAGCAACCGGATGGAGAAGCTTGCAATACCTGCCAAAGTTGTGTATCATTCAATGATGGTGCTTCACTCAATATTCATGAATTGGATGCAGCCAGCAACAACTCTGTAGATGACATTCGGAGTTTGGTTGACCAGGTTCGGTTTGCACCACAGGCGGGAAAGTACAAGGTATATATAGTGGATGAGGTTCATATGCTGAGTACCAGTGCCTTCAATGCTTTTTTGAAAACACTGGAAGAACCACCACCATATGCCATTTTTATATTGGCTACAACAGAAAAGCATAAGATACTCCCAACGATACTTAGCCGGTGCCAGATATTCGACTTTAAGCGCATTACCAACAACGATACCGTTGAACACCTTCAGGAAATTGTTGACAAAGAGGGAATCAAAGCAGAGAAGGCAGCACTACAGGTAATAGCCCAAAAAAGCGAAGGCTGCATGCGTGATTCTTTGAGTATTCTTGATAAAATAGTAAGCTTTACCAATGGGGAAGTTACTTATCAAAACACGCTTGAGCACCTTAATATTCTGGACCATGATTATTACTTTAGAATGCTGGATACCCAACTCAACCAGGACATGGCAGGGTCGATGTTGCTGTATGACGAGATAAATCGTAAAGGATTTGAAGGCGATTTGGTGCTCAATGGCTATGCTGAATTTATCCGGGATTTGCTGGTTTCTCAAAATCCAAAAGCAGCAGCTTTATTGGATGTGGTAGAAGGTTTACAGGCA
>JANMZN010000448.1:0-2709 GCA_031383285.1 Segetibacter sp. | reverse complement strand
TCCTGCACCATCGCTCCAAATAAGCGAAATGTTATTTTGAGACCTCAAATAATAGGTGCCGGAGGTATTAACAGTAAAGGAACTACCGGAATTAGAATTATCAATACCGGAAGGGCTCGTTTGCCAATACCATGTTTCGTTTACAGGAGGTGAACCCACACTTGATAGGGTGACTCCTGGTGAAGAACATTGAGGTGAATTGGATATCGGATTTGCCGGAATAGCAGGTATCTCATTAATTAAACCATCAACACTAACATTATCCAGACACCATATTACATTGTTATCAACCGCATTTAGTAAATATAACCTGAATGTTATTGTTCCAATATTTGAAAATGTTCCGGAAGGTAAACTGACAACTGTATTTTGAAATGAAGTAGAAGTGGAACCTGAAGTAATATCTGAAACAAAATTATCGATACTTGATCTCAACACCCAAGTTGTAGCAGGCGTATTATCCATGCTCACCATGTGATCAAAAGAGATGGCTGAAAGGGATAATAAGTAGCCAGTATTCGGGGTTAAACTAAATTCATTAAACTCGTTTAAATCTATTGCATTGCCAACATTCCAGTCTTTGTTTACAAAAGCTGTGTCCGAAGCATCACAAACAGCATTGGCATTTGTAAAAGCACTAAAGAGCGCATTTGCGGGCTGAACAGCTACAGCATTATTGATATTTGGACAAACGCCACCGGTATTAGTGAAAGGATAAACACCCAAATTTTGGCCAAAAGCACCATTTACGGAGGCTACAAGAATCACCAATTTGAATAGTTTTAGAATAAAATCTTTGCATAAAACGCTCTTTTCTAATTGGCGGTTACCCATTTTTCTAGAATGTCCAGTAATACTACTTATCATAATTAATAGATATACCTTCCCCATTTATTGGGAAAAGGCTTCTATTACAACGGTCATACAATTACAATATTGCATTTAGCATACTAAACAGATCGAGATTTTCCAAGAATGACACATTTACTCATTTCTGGAAAACTGCACTGCACAAAATATTATTTTTTTAATTTATAGAAAAATAGGCGTATTATTTAATTGTTAATCACAATGATTTTTTACCCACAAACCACTTTTTTTTCTTCCGTGCAACTATTACCAATTAACTTGCATCCTTAAGAGTTAATTAAGTAAGTAGTCATAATTTTGGGCTACTCTCTTCTACTTTTTTATCCAATCCAATCATTCTTCTGATAGCCAAAACCTTTGTTTTAAGGTTTTCAATTTAATTATTATTATTTTTTTTATAATCAAATAGTATCCAACATGAAAATGTTTACCCGGCTGATGTTACTTTTATTGTTAAGTAACTTATCGAATTCTTTGTACGCCCAAAGCGTAACCAGTAATTGCCCTAGCTCTGCTACCACTTCAGGTGGCCACAAAGTAGTATTTTCCGGTGTCACTTACTCAGGTTCAGGATCAAGTGCTACCTCTACATTTTCCTATAAGGTTACTTCCGGCTCTTCTCCAAATATTAGCCATATTGACTTTGGAGGTTTCACCTGCATGCCATGTATGGATGATGCATCTGATTATGCATCCACTTCGGCAGGAACTATTGAGTATGGAAGAGATCCAAACACTCTAATATGCGGTATTAAATTCGACAACGGAATTCTGAGCGGTGTAACAAAGACTGTTTCATTCACATTAAAGGGAAACTATGCAGTAGGCACTATAACGTTTGCAGCTAAGGCAGGGCAAAATATAGAATATGCGCAAATTTGCGGCCCTTCTTGTAGCACTCCGCCGGCTACTTTGAGATTGGGTAATCTTGTATGGCTCGACTTAAATGGCAATAACATTAGGGAGGCATCAGAAGCAGGCATAGCTGGAGCATCTGTCAAATTATACAAAGACGACAACAAAGACAACGTTGCTGATGGTGCAGCCATCGCTACAACTACAACTGATAACTCAGGTCTTTATTCCTTCAATGGTCTATCAGCAGGCAACTATATAGTAGGGGTAATTATTCCTACAGGATATACAAGAGGACCAAATACTACAACTGATCCGGATAATAATGTAGACAACGACAACAATGCTGTAACTCAAATAGGCGTTAGTACTGCCGGAGGCGAAATGCGTTCTAGAGCTATTTCATTGTCTATTGGTTCTGAACCAACAACAGACGGTGACGACAACAATGGTAATCTAACACTTGACCTTGCCCTTTGCCCTGTTCCTACTTGTACAGGAAGAGTAACAAGCCTTTATTTCAACAAACTTGATGGCGGTGCGGATCTTCCCATTTCAAATGGTACAAGTTTTTCTCCTACTCAACTTGGATCTTTATACAACCTTGAGGCGGGAACTTCAGGTACTGTTGGTAGTGTGAAATTTACAATATCAGGACCTACCTCTTCTTCAAATATCGAAAATGCTGCTCCATATAATAGTCCTGCTACCGGTAGCGGTGCATGGACTGGATTAGGTGGAAATTATGCTGTAAACATCAAAGTTTATAGTAGTTCAGATGCTGGTGGAACACTATGTCATGATACAACAATATCGTTTGTACTAACTTCCCCTACCCTTTCGCTTGGTAATTTGGTATGGTTAGACAGCAATGTCAACAATACAAAAGATGCATCTGAGCCGGGTATCGCTAATGCAACTGTATTACTGTATGCAGATGCAAATAATGACAATACTGTTGATGGTGCAGCCATTGCAACAACA
>JANMZN010000423.1:0-8225 GCA_031383285.1 Segetibacter sp. | reverse complement strand
GCAATCCGCTTAGCTATGAAAACAGCGACATCCAATCGGCATGGTTTTAGTTAATTGCCAAAACTACAACCGAACCTGTTAATGCAACAAAATCATTTAGAAGTTGTAGGTTAGAGGTTTGAATACGAACAATATGAAGCGGATTTTTAATTTTTCTTGTGCTTTATTGATAACATTTAGTTCTTTGGGGCAAAATGCGGACGTAACATTAATGCCTAATATCCAAGGCATTAAACTATACTTATTTGGCAATCAATTGGCTTATCCAATTATTGAAGTCAATAGCGTAGGTACAATGGAACTTCATTTTGATGACATAGAAAGCAGAGTGAAAAACTATTTTTACACTTTTCAATTGTGCAATGCCGATTGGACGCCGGTCAACCTGAGCACTTTTGATTATCTCAAAGGCTTTAGCCAGGTGCGCCTAAACCAATACAGGCAATCATCAATAGCACAAACCAAGTACATACATTATCAGGCTGTACTTCCGGATCGGAATTGTGTTCCCACAAAAAGCGGCAATTATTTATTAAAAGTGTTTCTTGACGGAGATCAGAATAAACTTGCCTTTACCAGAAGGGTATTGGTATATTCTCAGATGGCAGAAGTAGGATTGCAAATTCAACAACCTTTTAATAGTGAGATTTTTAGGACTCACCAAAGGATCATTTTTCAGGTGAATAAAAACCAACTTAACGTTGTAAATCCTGTTCAACAGATAAAAGCAGTTGTGCTTCAAAACTATCGTTGGGACAATGCTAAGACCAACATAGCACCCACTTTTATCCGAAATAATGTAATGGAATTTAACATTGAAAATGACATGGTTTTTCCGGCTGGAAAAGAATATAGATGGGCAGACCTCAGAAGTTTTAGGCTACAAAGCGAAAGAGTAGATAAACTAAAATATGAGCCGGGAAATATCAATATTTATTTAATGCCCGATGGCGAAAGAACGCAACAGCGCTACCTAAGAATAACTGATAACAATGGTGCATTTATGGTGGAATCAAGCGATGTTTCCAATCCTTGGTGGCAATCGGATTATGCACATGTTCATTTTACATTTGTACCTTTAAACAATAATCCATATCCCAATAAAAAAGTATTTGTGGTAGGTGAAATGAATAAATACAACCTGAATGATTCAGCAGCCATGATCTATGATGCAACCAAAGGGGTGTATGAAACCTCTTTATATCTAAAACAAGGATACTACACTTATACCTACATGACTAAGGACAGCCGAAATGCGAATAGTATTGCCCAAACGGAACAAACAGATGGCAACTATTGGGAGACAGAAAACGACTATACAATATTAGTATATTACCGATCACTTTCCGGCAGGCATGATGAGTTAATAGGTGTGACGACAGTTAATTCTCTTACCAGCAGAAGAATAGGAACACAAAGATGAAAAAACTAATTATTCTATCATTATTGGCCATATCAATGGGTGCAAAAGCCCAAAAAATTGATAGTATCTTTTTCAATCTATATACAGATAGTTTGAAGAAAGGGGTGTACAATTACATCAATATTGATGCGAAATTATCCAATGGAAATTATCTGCCTCTATCTTCCGATGAAGTACAATTCACCAGTACTTTTGGTAAATGGGATGGCAACAACCTGATAATTGAAAAAAATGCCAGCGTCGATTCTATTTCAATTATTGCATATGTAAAAGATCAACCAAATCTTAAAAGATCGATAACAGTTTACCTGAAAAAAATAGAAATAGAACCTGAGCTAAAAACAGAGAAAGAGCTGCTTGAAGAATGGCAGCGAAGGAGCAAAAGGAAAAGCAAGAAAAATTTAGCTTAGCCTCCAAGCAGAAGCACTTCTAACTTCCACTATATTTGACCAATGAGGTCTCGTATTGTTATAATACTCATTCCCATTGTTGTTTTCATAGCCGTTGCAAGCATAAATTTTTCTAAACCTTTTGGCTTCTTTAGAGAAAGCAATCCTGCAATGGTTTGCATAAACATTCAGCAATGGCAAAAATTCCCTGCTATGAAACAGCGAGGAATTCCTATGACCAGTTTTGCTTTTGATACTGCTGCCGCACCTTCAGCTCAGCTATACAATACCGTTCTTTCCTTTGGAAATGGTTGGTTTCTTTTGCCCTATTATTTCTTATCCTGGTTTGCCCTTCCGGCTGATGAAATTAATATCCGTATCTTCTCATTGTTTTGGTTTATTGTTACCTTGTTTAGTGTGTACGCGTTAGTCAAAGAATTAGTTAAAGACTTTCAACGCCGTTCCGTCATTATTTACCTTTCCTTGGTTTTTTATGTTTTCAATGCTGCCGTTTTATGGTACCACGTACAAGGCTATGTGCATGAGACTGCAGTACTTCCTTTTTATTTTATTGGCTGGTGGTTGTTTATCAAATATTTAAAAGCGCAATCACTCTCGCTTCTCCTTTCATTATCAATCATATTGCTGGTAGCACTTCAGTTCGATTGGTTACCCTTTTTTCAGGCTGGCATCATGGCAGGTTGGATGCTAATTGATCACAAAAACATACGCCACAAAGCCGCTTTCCTTGTACCCCTTTTGAGTGTTTTAGTAGGCGTTTCTTTTATTTTTTACCAATATACCCAATGGGCTACTGTACCAATCTATATTGATCACTTGAAGGAAAAATTCATCAAACGAACCATTGGCGGTGGTGGATTACAACTTTTTCCATGGCTTAATTACAACTTCAATTTAATCATATTTTATGCAACAGGTTATGGTCTGCTTGGGTTGATTTTCTTACGAACTTTAATCAAAAAGAAAATCAGGCAACCCTATCTGTGGTTAATGATTGCCTGCGCCGTACTACATCATCTGGTATTTTGGGGATTTTCTACTGAGCACGATCATTCTGTAGTAAAGATGGCATTTCCTTTGGCTTTTGCAAGTGCAGTTGGAATTAGCAGTTTGGCAGCAATAAAAAGAACAGGAATCACCATTTTAGCAGTAGCTGTAAACATTTCACTATACTTTTTTCTTCACAATTATTTCCAGCGAAGCGGCATTTATACAAACCCTGAATTCTGTGCCCAAACCGGCACTTTTATTCATAAAAACTTCTCAGCTTCTGATAAAATATTTATGAACACAGAAGGCAAATACTTCCTTCAATTGGAATACTATGCCCACAAACAATACCTTTTGGTCAACTCAAGTACAGAGGCCTCAGCCATTATGAAAAAGGATTTTCCCGGTCAAAATGGGTATTACCTTGACGTAAAAAATGGACAGATTATTTCGGTGGTTAAAATAAATTATTGACACAAAGCTCACATTCATGTAAGTTTTTTAACACTTTTATTCTTTGCTTTCCATTTACTTTGCCGCTCTAATTGATTTTTTATGAATAAAAATGTACTTATTGTTCTCAATGTGATTTTATTTTTGTTGGTAGGTGTACTATTTTATTACCAATTTTTCTCAGGAAGAGAATCCTCCTCTACACCAAAAGCACATGCACCTGCAAATAGTTCTAATGGTCCTTTCCTAATGGCGTTTTTTGAAATGGATTCGATAGAAAACAAGTATGAATTTCTAAAAGAAGTAAAAAGTGAATTGAAAGCGCAAGAAGATGTAATGAATAAACAACTGAATACTTTGAAGAACCAATACATGGAGAAAGTAAATAAGTTTCAGCAAGAGGCTCAGTCAATGAGTCAAGAGCGCCAGGGTACCATGCAGCAAGATCTTATGCAGGAGCAAAAGTTTATTCAAAATAAGGAGCAATCCATGGGTCTTGAATTACAAGATGCTTCCTTTAAAAAAATGCAGGAAGTAAACAAGACCATTGAAGCGTTTCTGAAAGAATACAACAAAGACAAAACTTACGCTTACATTTTGGCCCACCAACCAGGAATGATTTATTACAAAGATACCGCATACGATATTACAGAACCCATTCTAAAAGGCCTGAACGAAAGATATAAAAAGAAGAAGTAACTAAATTATAAGTATTCAAATGCTTATCTTCATCCCGTCCTGCTAAATAGCCGGACGGGATTTTTTTATGACCAATACCAACGCTTTCAAACCCACATTAGGCCTTCTTGATGCCACTATGATTGTAGCGGGCAGCATGATCGGTTCGGGAATTTTTATTGTTAGTGCCGATATTACCCGGAATGTAGGTAGCTCCGGCTGGCTCATTCTTGTATGGGTCATCACCGGCTTCATGACCCTAACAGCAGCATTGAGTTATGGCGAATTAAGTGCCATGTTTCCTAAAGCCGGCGGTCAATACGTTTATTTGAAAGAAGCTTACAACCCACTTGTCGGCTTTTTATACGGCTGGAGTTTTTTCTCAGTTATTCAGACTGCTACCATAGCAGCAGTAGGGGTAGCATTTGCCAAGTTTACAGCCTACTTATTTCCATTCTTTAGTGAGGACCACATTTTATGGGGCATCAAAAAAGGGCTCAGCGAATCTGGAAAAATGACTTATGCTTTTAGCATCAGTGCAGCACAGTCGTTGTCAATTGTTGTAATTGTCTTATTAAGTTACATCAATACAAAAGGTGTGAAAGGAGGCAAATTAATCCAGACTACTTTTACCCTTACCAAACTACTTAGCTTATTTGGGTTGATCATTTTCGGTTTTATCATTGCCAAAGGTGATATATGGACTGCCAATTGGAGCCATGCTTGGGACCTCCAAAAATTATCTCCTGAC
Source organism: Segetibacter sp. (assembly GCA_031383285.1). Taxonomy (GTDB): domain Bacteria; phylum Bacteroidota; class Bacteroidia; order Chitinophagales; family Chitinophagaceae; genus Segetibacter. The sequence continues at coordinate 3,520 of JANMZN010000423.1, read as the reverse complement.
GGAACAATAGCAGGATACACAACCGCCGCTGCTTTGGGTGCTGTTGCTGCTGCCATGGTGGGTTCTATCTTTAGCAGCGATGCATGGAACAATGTGACCTTTATAGCAGGGGAAATCAAAAATCCAAAAAGAAACATCGGATTAAGTTTATTTCTTGGAACACTTGTCGTAACCATTATTTATGTGTCTGCCAACCTCATGTACACTTCAGTGTTGCCGCTTCATGATATTGCTACTGCCGATAAAGACCGGGTAGCAGTAGCAGCCTCTCATGCCATCTTTGGAAACATTGGCACAGTCATTATCGCTTTGATGATTATGGTTTCTACTTTCGGTTGCAACAATGGGTTAATATTGGCTGGCGCAAGGGTTTACTTTACGATGGCAAAAGATGGCTTATTCTTCAAAAAGGTCGGCAAGCTAAATCAACATGCGGTACCTTCTTATGCTTTGTGGATACAATGCATTTTTGCATGTGCCTGGAGCCTAAGTGGCAAATACGGAGACCTGCTTGATATGATTAGTTTTGTAGTAGTCGTGTTTTATATGCTCACCATTTTAGGTGTTTTCATCCTTAGAAAAAAACGACCGGATGCCGAGCGACCTTATAAGGCATTTGGCTATCCAATCATGCCCGCTTTGTATATTTTAATGGGGCTGGCATTCTGCACATTGTTGATTATTTATAAACCCCAATACACCTGGCCCGGAGCTATTATCACATTATTGGGTGTGCCCTTTTATTATCTTGCAGTTTCAAATAAAAAGCAGGCAGCATGAATGTAAACTGGCACCAGTTATTTGAATCGTTTTCTAACCAGCAAGTTGCTGTGATTGGTGATGTTATGCTCGACTCATACTTATGGGGAAATGTAGAACGCATATCTCCGGAAGCCCCGGTACCCATAGTGTCCATTGGCAATAAAGAAGACAGAATAGGCGGTGCAGGCAATGTTGCTTTGAATACAGTAGCACTCGGGGCACAAACAACTATATTTTCAGTCATTGGAAATGACAAAGATGGGCAAACTTTGTTGTCGCTTTTTAAGGCAAATAATATCGATAGCAGTTACATCATATCGAGCAGTGACCGTATAACCACCAGCAAAACAAGAATCATTAGCCGAAACCAGCAAATGATGAGATTGGATTCTGAAATGGTGAATGATATTAATGAAAGCGAAGAACAGCAGTTGCTGATTGCTTTCAGAGAATATGTAGATAAAGTTCAACCTTCTGTTGTCATTTTAGAAGACTATAATAAAGGGGTTTTATCTGAAACGATTATTACCAGCATCTTGGAGCTTTGTAACCAAAAAAATATCATTACAACCGTAGATCCAAAGCGAAAAAACTTTTTTAATTACAAAGGCGTTACCCTTTTTAAACCCAACCTGAAAGAAGTAAAAGATGCACTCAATGTGCTGTTGGACGATGTAAATATTGAACTTCTGAAACAAGTTCATGAACAACTAACAGCGCAATTACATCATAGCATTTCACTCATCACTTTATCTGAAAAAGGTGTTTTTTATCAGGACAAAATAAAAAGTGAAATATTGCCCGGCTATTTCCGGTCCATAACAGATGTAAGCGGTGCCGGCGATACTGTTATTGCAGTGGCTTCATTGGTCTATGCTGCTACAAAAGATATTCAGCTCTCGGCTACTATGGCAAATCTTGCTGGCGGACTTGTGTGCGAAGAAGTTGGAACCGCAGCCATCGACAAAGAAAAATTGCTGAAAGAATGTATGACAACACTTGTTTAACCAGTTAATAGACATTCTTATTTACCCGGAAATTTTTATCCTACATTCGCAGCTACAAACGCTTACCTAATCATGCAAAAGCTTACGATTGTTATACACGGTGGTGCCGGAACAATATTAAAGGAAGAAATGACACCTCAGCTGGAAGCATCCTATCTTGAAGGCTTGCAATCAGCATTAGATGCCGGATATGAAGTTTTATTAGCAGGCGGATCAGCCGTTGATGCAGTTAAAATAGCTACAATAGTTCTTGAAGATAATCCGCTTTTTAATGCCGGCCGAGGTTCAGTATTTACAAAAAAGGGCGAACAGGAAATGGATGCATCTATCATGGATGGATCGTCTTTGGATGCGGGTGCAGTAGCAGGTGTGAAAAACGTAAGGAATCCAATAGCATTAGCAGCTGAAGTATTACACAACAGCGATCATATTTTTCTGAGTGGAACAGGTGCTGTTGATTTTGCAATAAAGCAAGGTCATACACTGGAACCGGACGAGTACTTTTATTCGCAGTTTAGATACGATCAATGGAAAGCCATACGAGATTCGGACAACTATTCATTAGATCATGCCCTACTTGAAAACAGCGAGTTCAAAGATAAAAAATTCGGTACCGTAGGTGCAGTAGCTTGCGATTGCAATGGCAATGTAGCAGCTGCTACAAGTACCGGTGGCATGACCAATAAAAAATATGGCAGAATTGGCGATACCCCAATAATAGGTATTGGTACCTATGCCAACAACAAAACATGTGGCATCAGTTGTACCGGTCATGGTGAAATCTTTATTAAAGCAGTAGCAGGATACGACGTAAGCGCTTTGATGGAATACAAAGGAATGAGTCTAAAAGATGCATCAGATTTGGTGGTCATGAAAAAACTTGTTGAGATGGAAGGCGAAGGTGGACTTATAGCAGTTGACGCACAAGGAAACTACAACATGCCATTCAATAGTGCGGGTATGTATCGTGGGGTAAAAACAAATGACGGAAAAAACGAAGTAGCTATTTACAAATAATAGCAGATAAATTGATTGACAAGGACCTGCCGTCTGTTCACATTCTTATTTCGCTGAAATAATAAAATGCATTTTTAAGCAACTTTTAATTTGAGCTTGGTAATCCATTTAGTAAATTCGTCCTTATCTTTTGCTAACCTAAAAAAAATGCCCTGTGAACAACCTAATTTTTATCCTCTATGCCTTAATTGGCTCCTCTGTTTTTTTAATTTCTTATGTAGCATTTAATAGTTATTTTTCTTTAAGGAAAATAAATAAGAATTAAAACATCTCCCCAACGAGGATCTATTGGTTATTCTTCTATAACATAGTATTGTAGAAAATAGCATCTTTGCACGATGGACAAATATGCCATCATCGTTGCAGGAGGTTCGGGGCAAAGAATGGGTTCCGAAACGCCCAAGCAATTTCTATTGCTAAAAGGCAAACCTATCATTCACTATGCATTAAAGGCTTTTATTGATGCCTTTGATGATATCAGGATTATTCTTGTACTTCCTAAAGACCACCTGCCTCTAGGTGAACAAATTATAAATGCATTTCAAACTACTAATAAAATTAAACTAACCTCGGGCGGAAAAACACGGTTCCATTCAGTAAAAAACGGATTACAATTCGTAACACATCCATCCATAGTTTTTGTACATGATGGTGTAAGGTGTTTGGTAACCAAACAGCTTATTCATAATTGCTTTGATCAGGCTTTAGAAAAAGGAAGTGCTATCCCCGCTATT
>JANMZN010000200.1:0-26565 GCA_031383285.1 Segetibacter sp. | reverse complement strand
GAGAGAATAAGGAGCGGGTTTTATTTCCCAGTCGGTTTCAAAGCGTTACAAACGGTTTCAAAAGCGTTACAAACTGTTATGTTTGGAGTGACATGTTGCATAACGGTATTGGTCGGTGCAACATGGTCGGTGCAACATGGTCGGTGCAACATAGTCGGTGCAACATGGTCGGTGCAACATAGTCGGTGCAACATGGTCGGTGCAACATAGTCGGTGTAATATTTTAATATTGCAATAGGTCGGTAAGGAATGTTCTGTAAGGAAGGAATAACAAAGAATGTTCTATAAAGAAGAAAATATTAAAGAATGTTCTTTTATTCGAAAGGGGGTAAATGTAGGAATTCAGCCATTCCAGCATTATATTCATCAGTATTATCTTGATAGAAAGGATCTCCAGTATTAATATCACGTTTTAGCTGGTATAGTGATGATGATAAATCACTATTCATTTCAAGTACCACAACCCAGTCAATACACAAACCAGCTATTAGTCCAAGATATCCTTGTTGTGATCTAACAAGTCTTTTCACTTGAGTGTTACATCCATCTTTTAAGAAAGGAACAACTGTAAAATCAATCCAGCTAGCATCAGTCACTTCATTAGATTGATCATCTAAATATTCCTTAATAACACCATTAATAGAGAAAGTTCCAGGTTCAGGATCAAAGTTTTCAGGCGTTAAGAGCTCAGTTCTTAGTGATAGATAAAAATAGAATGAATCAGCACATCCTCTCTCAATATCTTTATAGTTAGCAGGCATTACATCCATTACCCAAGTTGCTCCATACATCACTTGACTCACACCATACGTAACAACAAAATCATCCACTCTTTCAGCATGCAGCATTTGATCCACTTCAATAGCAGGAGGTAGAAAGGATTGAATCATACGATTAAGACCTGGAATATGAGTATTAATATAGCTCATTTTAGCAATAAATACTCCAACTTTATCTTCAGGTTCATCATCAGTCATAGTAAGGTCAATGTAATCAATCACCATAGCGTAAAATATGTTTAATAAGGAGTTATAGTGTGGTATATAAGGAATAACACTTAAAAAGGATTAGAACCTTTCCATATAATTACATCCCGAATTTACATCCCGATATAACGATATAACGTTATCCCGACATAACGATATAACGATATAACGGTATCCCGACATAACGGTTTTTTACATCCCGATCATAACATTACATCCCGATCATAACAAAACATAACGATATAACGATATAACGGTATCCCGACATAACGGTTTTTACATCCCGATCCAAACCCGATGATAACCCGATCCAAACCCGATGATAACCCGATCCAAACAAAACCGGAAGAATACGTCGGAAGAATACGTCGGAATAATTGCAATCATACATTTTTAAAAACTTTTTTAAATTTTACCAGGATTCTGATAACCATCTTAAATCCGTAACCTTTTGATTTGATCGTGAAATTTCTTTATCAAAAAGTATATTTTTTTTCCTCCAAGTAAAGTCTGATTGAGAAGAGGGTGATCGACTTCTCTCGCATGCATGAATACTTGATCTTGATGCAGCACTCGTTTTCTTCACGACACATCTGAACTTGTTAAAGAATTTGACTAAATAACTTCGCATCTTTTACGTAATGGTTACATGTATAAGAAAATTTTCCTTCTTATAATATTGTTCGGTGCAACAAATAAATATTGCAACATGGTCGGTGCAACATAATTGTTTCAACATGGTCGTTGCAACATAATTGTTGCAACAGGGTCGTTGCAACATAATTGTTGCAACAGGGTCGGTACAACATAACACTGTATCGCAACATACGAAAGAAAAATGTATATAGATCTAACCTCGAGAAGTTCATTCTTAGAAATGTTACAAATGGAGTTCAGACGTATTGGAGAAGTTCACCAAGTCCAAAATGTGCTAGAGTCCGTACGATATGAAGTACTTGAAGCTGCTAATCGTATAATACAGCGGAACATGATTATGAGAGATGAGATCAGGGATGATCTTATGGATTTATTTAATCAACTTGTTCAGGACGCAAAGGATCAGTTTGGCTTGAATGATCAAGGGATGGTACCTAACCCAGCACAGGAGGGAATGAATGATTTGTTTGATAATGCGTTTGCAGAATTGGGAGGTCAAGTCCTTCAACGTATTGAAGGAAGAATGGGTGCAAAACTTTTTGTGAATATACGTCATGGAGTTGAACGTGAGATAACCGTACATTGGATGGATTGGCGTGACTTTACTGCAACACATATTTGGGACACGTTATTGAACGCTTTAAACAGCGCAGAAACTGTATCCTTACGTTTTGAGGTTGTTTTTTCATTCCAGCGACGTGTTAATGTAAGAGGTAAATGTGAAGTATTGCAGCATACTTTTGTATCCCAGGCTAAGTCAGCTGTGCAGATTTACCCGGAAGAAGACAAGTATAAACATGAAGGCGATTGTCTTTATCAAATGTTAATCCTTGGATTGTCTACCCTTTTTCAAGGAGTACAGAATGAGAACAGACAGGATTGGTGGGAAGCACCTAATTTATGGAATCAAATGACACGAGGAAAGAACAAGTTTGAATACAGAAGAGAGTTTGCTTTACGTTTAAAGAGAGATTTGATGTTACCTCAGCAAACAGATGTTTTTGAGATTGTACGTGTTTTTGAGAATAAGTTTAATGTGAATGTTTCATTACTTAACTTTATGGATTATTTTTATGTGATCTACCCTGCGGAATTACCTATTTCGAATGGATACCCAACGATTATTGGATTGGTTAGCTCGGAAAACGAAAAATGGAATCATGTTGATTTACTTACTAAACCTGGAGCATTTATTGGTGCCGTGCGTGAGAAAAAGAATGTACATCGTTTTTGTTATTTGTGTTGCTCGTATTACAATCGGAAACCTAAACATTGCACTTTTCAATCCTGTATAACGAATGAACAGAGAGGTACATGTCCCTATTGTCATGTATGTATCCAAGTTTGTACAACATGTCACAGAAAACAATGTACCTCTTCTGGTAATCAGTTGGGTAAATGCGACAAGTGTAAAGCTATTTTTTACAATGTAGAATGTGCTGTCAAACATACGAAAACCTGCAGATCTTTGATTGTTCGACGTTGCGAATTATGTACGAGACCGTCACATGTTGGTGCAAAGTGTAATGAACGTATTTGCCTTTTATGTAAGAAACCTTACCCGTTTGATTCTCCTGAAAGTCATTACTGTACTCTATCAAGAAAGAAACCTAAGAAAGGTAAAGAGTATTATTTTGCTTACGACGTGGAAACTTGTTATGATCCGGAGCGTGATAATCAACATGTTTTGTATTTGATTACAGTTTTTCCTTTATATGACTACCCTGCAGGTTTATGTGAAAAATTTCGTCATCGATTTATGAATAACGTAGAAAACCCAGTCTTCATCTTTGAAGGTTTAAAAGGTTCGCTTGATTTTTTTGATCGTTTTATATGTGATCCTTTACTACGAGGAGCTCATTTATTTGCTCATAATGCATCACGTTATGATTCTATTTTTGTTTATCATGAAATGCTTCAACGAGGTTACGCATGCAGACCTATAGCAAAAGGATTGAGGCTGTTACATCTTTATTATGAAGCATTGGATATTCAGTTCAAGGATTCTCTTATGTTTATACCTTCTTCATTGAGAAGTATGGCGTCGGATTTTGGTGTAGAGGAAATCATGAAAGGTTTTTTTCCTCACAAGTTGATGACTTTAGATTTTGTTAAACAAGTTGAATTAAATGGAGGAGTTGCAAAGTACCCTGATCGAGAAGTGTTTGACCATGATGTTGCTGTAGGTAAAAGAGGAGAAAAAGAGTTGCTAGAGCGCGAAAAGTTTTTAGATGATTTTTACCAAGATAAGTTGGTTGGAGTTTCTGACTGGGCTATTATGGAAGACGCTGTTGTGTATTGCATGTCGGATACCGTTCTCTTAGGTCAGGTTCTGGTTTCAGTAAGAGATAATACTCTACTTTTAACTTCAGGCGTTGAGCGACCTGATGATTTAGTTGAACATTGGAATTTAGACCCGTTACAGTTTATTACTTTACCTTCAGCAATTATGCATTTTTATCAGTCGCAACTTTTACCAAAAAATACGATAGCTATTATGGATAGGTACCCTTTATTGGTTCAACGCGAGGAAGAATTATGGATGTTGTGGATGACACGTCACAATATACATCATCAACGTATGAATATGGATCATGATATCACTCATTATCAGATTCGATCTATGAAAGATAGATTTGATTGCAGAGTTAGCGGTATAGCTCATTTTTTAGAACCTGACGAAGTTATTTATGTGTACAATGATTGTTACAATTATGGTTGTCCTCGGTGTTTTAAAGAAGAAACTCGTAATGATAGGCATAGTATGAGTTTCGGTGAATGTTATCGTAGGAGAACTGCAGCTTTGAAATTGTTAATCAACTGTATCAACAAAATGAACAGGGAACATCAAAATGTGAATATCACCTGGGAATCTGTTTGGTCTTGTCGTTTTAAGGAAATACGTTCCTCAGCAGATTTCAAAAAATGGGAAAAAGAAAACGAAGTGACGATAGAAAGAATTTTGCCTATGGATCCACGTGACGGTTACAAAGGTGGTGTTTCGGAAGTTTACAAATTGAAATACAACGGTGATATACAGATGTGTGATTTTGTAAGTCAATATCCTACAGCGTTAGCTGGGATATCTGATTCACCTTATGAGCAAGGTAAAAGTTTACAATGGCCCATGCCTGTTGGACCTTTTCAGCGTAGACGTTTTCCGAAGGATGTCGATCTCGAGCTGTTAGGTCTGATGAAGTGTTTTGTGTTACCTCCTGAAACGTTGTATGCACCTTTTTTAGGATTCAAAGTACCTTCGCGTATTTGTAAAGGATCTTATGAAACCCTTTATGGTCTTTGTAGAAGTTGCATGAGTGAGCGAAATACGAATGCATGTCCTCATAATGATCAAGAACGTATGATTTACGGTACATGGACCATTGTTGAGATCAAATATGCGCTGAGTATTGGTTATACTTTGTTATCTGTTTCGGATATTATCGAATTTGAGGGATCCTCAGTTGACCTGTTCAGACCTTTTATCATGCCGTTTATGGTACAAAAAGTTTTAGCAAAAAATGACGGATTAGTGATTAATGAGATGTTTACCGATTCTGGTGAAATCATAAAAAACTGGATTTACACAATGACTGGGCGTGTTATTTCACCTTTAGAGGTAAAAGATTCACCAGCCGTGAGAACTCTATCCAAGTTAATTATGAATGCATTCTACGGTAAATGGGGCCAACGTAGTGTCTTTCCTGAAACAAATATGTTAGAATCGGAAAACATAAGTAAAATTACCGCAGTTCTACACGATTCGAATATAGATCTTAAATTTGCAACAGTGGATCAAGTGAATCAAACGTCTTTTGTTTTTCTGGAATATGAGAAATTACCTGGAGCGTCTAAAGGTGATGGAACAAAAAGTGATGTGATAGCCGCTCATGTGACAGCTTACGGTCGTATTATGTTGAGTCAGCTTGCTTGCAAGCTGGGTAACGATCTGATTTACACTGACACAGACAGCGCTTTCCATGTGCATATGCATTTGACACCTTACAAACCTGGATTCCTTCTTGGAGCTCTGGAACAGGAATTGAAATTAGGTAATAGCTGGGTATCTATAGGTCGAAAGTCTTATGCCTATGAGAAGAAAGCGAATGATCAGTGGAATTCTGTTTGTAAACAAAAAGGTGTTCATGTTACTCGAGGTACTTGCTCTTTGTTCAACTCAGAATCATTAGCAGAGTATCTTGATCTTGTTTTTGAAACACGTGATCGGTTACGATCTTTACCCATGAGCAATCAAACCTGTTACACGTTACATTTAGAACGTAACGTGGATACGGTGCTGAAAAAGATGCGAACAAGCAGAGAATCACAATACCCTACTCTCACTGTAAAACAAATAGATCTGAGAACACAAAGAACAAAAGATCATGGAATGAGGAAAATTACCAGAGAGTCTGAGAAAAATGTATCCTTTCTTATTGATGCATTGAAACGTATACCTGTTCCTGTCGATCCCAGTCACATTGATACTCTACCTTACGGATACAAAGGTGGGTGAAGTAGCATTTATTTAAGTTTTAAAAGTCATTTTAGATTAAATGAGTTCAAGTGGAACAAAGCGAAAAAACATTGTCACTAATTTGGTGAGTAATGAGTTTGATTTCGTCAAAATTGGTAGAAGTAAACTTAATTCAGGCGCTACAGTAGTAAGAAATATTTCTCTACCTGATAAGGAAGGTACCCTTGCGACTTTATCTGATGTCGTCAGCGGTGGTGGTGATGTTACTTTAAATACACCTCAGACTTTGACAAACAAAAATTTAACGAGTTCAACTAATACGTTTCCCTCTACTCTATTGACTACAGTGGATGCACAAACCGTTACAAACAAAAATTTAACGAGTGCAACCAATACGTTCCCTTCCACCTTGTTGAGTACAACAGGAACGCAAACCGTTACTAACAAAAATTTAACGAGTTCAACTAATACGTTTCCCTCTACTTTGGTGGATACGTCATCGGCTCAGACGATCTCAGCACAGAAAACGATAATCAACCCTATTCTAGAAAATCCACTTGTGACTACAGATGCTGCAAACGCGCCTTTGACAAGTTTAGTTTTGTTCATGGAAAATAATGATATTGGTAGTACTGCAATTCTGACAAACAAAAATTTAACGAGTGCAACTAATACGTTCCCTTCCACTCTACTGACTACGACAGGAACACAAACTGTAACAAACAAAAATTTAACGAGTGCAACCAATACGTTTCCCTCTACTCTATTGACTACAGTAGATGCACAAACCGTTACAAACAAAAATTTAACGAGTGCAACCAATACGTTTCCAAGCACTTTTGCAACGACTACTGCATCACAAGTTTTGACGAACAAAGATCTTTCTTCTTCAACCAATACTTTCCCAAATTTCTTAAAAACTGGTGTTGCATGGCCTACCGTACAAGGACCTGGTATTTCTTTAGTGGATGGAACAACAGTTTCGGCTGCCAATCAATTTCAAGGTGTTACGCTGCGTACAGGTGTAAATACTGTTCAGGATACTTTTTCAACAGCGGGTCAAACCAATATCAGCGACATTTATTTCAATCAACGAACTTTAGCATCCACTAACGCAGCACAAGCTTATACCAACGCTTCCACGTTATGTATTGAGGGTCCACCCATTGCTGGGACAAATGTGACACTCACTCCAGCAAACACAAACAGTTTACGAGTACAAACAGGAAATACACGATTAGTAGGTTTAGGTACTCCAGCAATTCCAGCTCTTGCTATTGGAAGCGCTGGAAATGATGGAATTTATTCTTCAGCTGCTGGTGCAGTGAATGTAGCAACTGCAGGTGTTTTGAGGCAGACTACTTCATCAGCTGGTCTTGTGCTAGCTGGAGGTTTATCAGTCACAACATCAGGAATTGGTGGATTTTCTGGTGGATCGGGTGGATTTTCATCATCAGGACCGCTTGTTTGCACAGGTGCTAGTTCTGTCACAACATGCGCTTTGAGACCCACAAATAATGCAAATACTGGAATTTTTGGTACCGCTGCTACAGCTTTGAATTGTGCCGTTGGTGGAACGCAAATTTTAGGATTGACATCAACAGGAGCTTCAATAACAGGTAACGTGAGTGCTTCTGGAGTCACGAATTTAAATGGTGGTAAGCGTGTATCCACGATTGGGACGACTACACTTCAAGAAGTACGCGGATCTGTCACAATATCAGCAGTTATTCCTATGGGTACTTTTTATAATCATGGAAGTGTTCTTTTTACTGGATCAGTCAGTTTCTCTAGCACGCCAAATATGATTTTGACTATCAATCAAGAATCGGGTGGTGGATTCTGGGATCAATGCTCCGTTACAACAATAATAAGAGGTATCACTTCATTTACTATTGGTATTCGAAACAATTCATTGTCGTCAACGAACGGATCTTGCACCGTTTCGTATGTTGCATGGGTTTAATTTGTAGTCAATAAAATAGATGATTCATTTTACATAAATTATGGCGGCACTTGTGTTTGATACAGAAGAAACTTTTGAAACAGGTGACATTGTCTGCATTGATTCACCTACAGGTAAAGCTACTTCGTTCGATTCGCTACGATCAATTGTTGGTGTTGCATTTCGCCCTCTACCAGACACAGATGTGAATGGGAGACAATGGTTTAATATTAACGGTCTTCCTTATTATTTTCAATCCGAATATGTGTACTCTGAGGATTTTACCACTGACTTCACTTTGAGAGCTCCTGCTCCAGAACCTTTTAATCCACTTAACAGTGAAGGAAAGATTGCAGTTATTACTCAAGGGATCGCACCTATCAAGAATTCAGAAGTACCAAATGTACCTCTAGCATGGGTAGAAATTAAACAAGGAGAAGATTATACTTTTTATCTTGTAAGGTAAAATAAAACTTTATTCAGTCTTTCTTTTGTTGCAATCATAACAAGGACATGCATTTTTTAATTCTTCTTCCTCTTCTCTATCCAGGGGTCTGTTCTTTTTCTTTTCGTAAGCAGCTTGTCTGATCAGTTGCGGGATTTGATGAGGAGCACATAAAGGATGCAGCAGGTAGGCCGGTGAAAGAGGTTCACACGCTTCTTGGGTCTTTTGTATCATAAGGAGCTCATCGAAAGAAATATAGTCCATACCGTAAGATTTTTTGGTGAATGATCATTTACTTGTAAAATGAGCTTTTATTCCACATTATGTTGCATCGTCCTATTTTACGTTTCATCAGGGATGAATGCCGACCTTTTTTATATCGTCGTAACAATGTTTCATTTGACGGTTTCATGGTCGTATAAAAGGATGAGTAAATGTGTTCGATCATTCACTTCCTTACGATCTACTTTACTGATCCATATGTCAGGAAAACGCACAAGCAGAAGCGCTCTGGATGAAATCGCTGACCGTCTACTCTCGCCGGCATCCAAGCTGGCAAGAACAGCGAAACCTTTCTACGTTTCATCCTCATCTAAGGCAGCTAACTCCAGACCTGAATGGTACGAACCTTTTAAAGTAATGGAAAGCTGGACTAAGAAGCAAACTCGTACTATTACTGACTTGAGTGGTGAATACGTTTCCCTTGTAAAGAAGACCTATGATGGAAAAGAAAGAACTGTGCTCAAGATCAAGATATCTTTAAAAGAGTTTTCCGAGCAAGTGCCACATTTGATGGAAGTTTTGGACTCTATTATTTCTGTGGACAAGTGGGAAGATGATTTTAGAGTTCCTTGGGATGTGTATTCTGATGATGAAGGGGATACCTATGTGGTGATCAACATCAACATCAAGAAGAATGAATTTTTACCTTCTGTGGAAGTTTCTGAGCGTATGGAAAAAGTAACGATGGAGCGTAACAACGCATTACTCTCTATGACTGAAGCACCAGCAGCAGTATCCGTGAAGGCTTACATTACTGTTTTCCCCTATATTGGTATGTCTGCGGAAGCTCCAAGGAAAGGAGGAATCTCTTTTTCTTTGGAAGCTAATTTGATAGTCAAGTCATAATTTTATAAACTCACTACTTCTATTATGTCATCGTATGGAGTTGAAAAATTTTTAGCTGACCTTGCTTACAAGAAAAAAGGGGATAGACAATCTTATCTAGATCAATCTATTTATAAAGATCAGATTAAAATACATCAGGAAACAAGTCATGCTGATTTTTTTTCTGCTGAAGATGTTTTAGGGGAAAAACATTTTAATGTTCACAGAGGATCAAAAACTCAAGATGACTGGCTGTACACAAATACTTTATTAGCACGAAATTTTTTGTCAGATTCTACTCGTTTTAAACGGGCATCAAAGATGAGTTTGAATGACGCAGATCGATATGCATCCAGTAAAACTAACGATGGGTTAAAGAAACAAGTTGTTGAAATAGGTCACTCTATGGGTGGAACTCTAGCAGAACAAATCGCTATCCGGCATGATCATCAAAGTGTTGTTTTTAATCAAGGAACCACACCTTTCCGTGATTACACGAATATAGATCGATCAAAACATGTTCATGTCAGAAACAAAGAAGATATCGTCTCCATGTTTGATAATAATGAGAAAACGATTCAAGTACATTCTGTCAACGGAAACGGATTATTTCCAATTAGTGATCTCAGAACCCTACTGGGTGGAACTAATTTTACCTCGTATGTAGCCGGTTCTATTTACGGTGCAATAAATGGACATAAATTGAATACGTTTAAACAATGAAATCATTTAACTGTAAAAATTACGAAGTGTTTACAATGTCTGAAGAGATTCCTTCTAGAGAGTGGTTTTTAGCTAGCGAGTATTTACCCACACCTCCTTCTTCATCTATTGAGGAAGAGATTGATAACCGATGTATTTTATGCTTCGACTCCCTGGAGAAGGAAAGTTGCATTACTTTGAGATGTAATCATACCTTTCATTTAGGTTGCTGGTTAAAAGTGGTGAATAAAAGCAAGTGTTGTCTATGTACGCTTGCTACTGATTCCGCTGCAGCTTTGGTGAATGCAGGAATATTTGTAACACCAGAGGTGACTAACGAACCTACTTTTTTACATATTTCTGATTTACCTTATACACTCAATATAAGAAATTGGGGTATAACTAACACGGAAATTTTGGCATCCATTGAAGAGAGTTTACCTGATTGGGGTACCCCTACTGAGGATCAGAAGTTCTCTGATGAACAAGAAAATACGATAATTGAAGATGAGGTGGAGTTCATTCAGTTTCATACACGACGAACAAGTCTAAGAAAACTTTCAAAAATGATGAAGCAGCTAAGAACTAAACTCAATGTACAACGAAGACAAAATGTTGCTTTATTAAGTATGATGCAAAGTGAAATTTTAAAATGTTTAGATTAATTTCGTCTCAAATCATTGATAAACGTCTTGAATTGACGCCACTGAACATAGGATGAGCTCTTGAAAGTTCGACTCACTTTTAATTTTAAAGTCAACCCTTCAAACTTTTGCATATGACTCTTCTGTAACTGATTCACATAGTGCGCTACATAATGATCCACTTCATGAGAGGTCACACATGATGAATTGATGGATACGATGGACTGCTCAAAAGACTTGTCCTCAGCAGTAACGCATTCTGTTGCATTAATTTCTAAATTCAATCCAAAAGGTTGGTCGGGTACAATAATGTTGAGGATGTCTAAAGGCGTAATACAATCCGTCAAGTTTGAAAAACAAACATCCAGCCATGCATCACACAGCTTTCTTTTCTGTAACACGCACCTATGATTCATCGTAAACATCAAATGGGTTTGACTCAAGTGATCCAACAGATAATTGATAAACGATTCCGAAAAGTTCATCGTGCATAAAGTTCCTTTAGGTGTATGCGTTTCATATCTTTCAGCCATATAATGCAGAATATCAGGATGCGCAACATTCATAACACACTCGTTTAAAACGTAACACATTTCACTCAGCATATCTGCACGAATACAGCTAATAACGTATCGTGTATCCTGAGCGTTGAAGGGTAGAATTAATTTGGGACCTTTTTCTAAAGAATCAGAATACGGTACCCTCCTCGGGTATAAAATGGTCGCGGGTGTACTTTTCTCATCCATTAAAAAAGAAGCAATATCAAAAGCAGAGATGCGTGAACCCACAGCGTCCTTGAAGCGGTACACATTATACTCAATACGCTTTAATCCCGATCCTGCTCCATGATGCTGCGATAACAATATAGTGCTACCTAATCGAAAAAGAGCTTCACTGTACAGCTGGCGAAAAACGCCCATCATACTTGGAATTTGATCCACACGAATGAATTCACTGAGAAGGTACCTGGAATGCATCTCATACTTGAGTACAGGAAAAGTAGGAAAACGAAACTTGATGTAAACTACGCATTGTACAGCCATACAATTTTGAAAATCTTTTAAAGAAGAACAATTGTTCACATTTTCAGGGAAAGTATGCATATACTGATCAGGCGTCTCAAAGTGATCGCTGAGTATAGTGGTATTCATTCCTGTTCCATGACTTACCCATCTGTAAGCAGGCTTGAAAGAAAAAATCAATCTAACCCATTCTACATCCGATCCGTCATGAGATAAGAAAACAGTACGCTCAAAAAAGGCAATGGACACCTTGTGGTCGCCTACATCCGTACTTGTATACAACATCTTCACATGATCCGCAAGCTCTAAGAATGTATTTCGAAGAAATCCATTGATGTAATGATCAGTGACGGGACAAAAAACGAAAGGGCAATCCGATGAAACAGAAGACTGATTCAACTCAGTGTGAACAGTCACTGCATGAGGGTGATCAAAAGTGGGTCGAATCATCCGAGCTAAAAACCCTTGACTCCAAGCATTATTAAAAATCAATTCACCCAGTTCACATCGAATTCCTTCTGAATCGTATTTGTTTAAAAAGTCTTCCAAACGCGTACAAAGATTTCTAATCATTTTTTGCATTCTAGACAATTTGTAACCGTTATTTGTATAGATTCCAAGCCTGGTACTGACATTGGTGAACAGGGTCACATAAGGAGTGCTTTCCTCTCCAGAAGTAAATAGAGCAATCAGAATAGAATCACTTTGTACTCCTGCTACGCCGCATTTTTTGATAGAGTCAACCTGGTCGCTAGTCATATGGTACCCAATCATTGGAGCTGCATTTTCAGTCAGGTCGTCATTAGGGAATTTACGGAAAGTAAAATCCATATCCGTTGAGCATGTCAAATGAAAAGGCGTTTCATGTCCAACGGTAATATGACTGATTGCTAAATCAGTATATTTTCCAAGTTGTTCATCAGATATGAAAGGATTCACAGCATTGGGTTCAAAACATAAGAAAAAAGTAGATAATCCGGTGCTTTCTGCAATTTTAGATAACCGAATCACTCCTTGAACGGTACGAGATGGTTTATGCACCAATGTTGCAAAAACAATAGAGTCAGAATTTTCGCAATCATAGGATAGCCGTTTCATGCAGGGTAACATTGCATCGTACAAAGTAGCGATTGTATCCTTTTGTTCAAATCGTCCAGTTAGATGGTGAAGTTGAGTAGGGGGTAACATAAACATTCCAGTCTGCGTGTTACGATCCGGAACAATTGCTCCAACATGAATAGTATGTTCCATTGTATTCACTCGAAATTCAATCGAATGATTCTCCGTGACAGAATAACCCTTTAAATATTTTAAAAAAGACCGCCAAAAATGAGCGCCAAAATTTAAAAACATTTCCGACATGTAAAATGAAACGTGATATTATGAAACGTGTAAAATATAAAACGGTTGTGTTGCAACACCGACCAAAACATTTGTTGCAACACCGACCAAAACATTTCCGAATTGTAATAAAAATGACCTGTTTTGAACTAAAAAATGTGTTGCATTTTGTAATATTTGTTGCACTATATGTACTTCAACATACGGATGCGTGTACGGTTACGCATCAATCAATGTAAATGTTGCATCTTTGCGTGTATGAGATCTCAAACGATCGATAATTAATAAATTCATTTTCGACTAACTATGGGTTTGTGTTTAAGTCAATCCAGAAAAGCAGCTCTTACAGAAACACAAGAAAAAAAGACAGCTTTTGATTGGAATACTACTGTTTCCAAGGAGCCTATTCTGGAATGGCCAAGGACAAGTCAAGATCTACTTCGAGATTTGTATGCTGAAGATCGTAAACGTCAATTAGAGGAGTACGATCATTACGTAAAAATTTTAGAATGTAGATAAAAACCCCTTATTCTGCTTTGACTCGTCTTTTTTCTAGCTTGGCTTCACGTTTTGCATTTCTTGCTTCCGATTCAATTCTTTTTTGTTCTTTGATGAGCTTCTTTGCTTTACGTTTTTCTAGATTGTCAGCTTTATAAGTTGCCCAACCCTCTGGATCTTCATCCTTGAGTTTCTTTTCCATTTCACGTTGTTCATTCTTTTTATCCAAAACGAGCTTCCATTGTGCTTTTTGCGCGTCGGTCATAACACGCTTTGGTCTTTTACAGGGTTGTACTCCAATCTCATCGATAGGTTGATCCAGACATTGTGTATCTTTAGGTGCAGGGGAAATGATTCCAGCGTCAGAAGAGGAAGGACTGTCTTCCTCTGTGTGATGATCCTCCACAGATTCTGGAATCAAGTCAGATTCCGAATAGTAATGCAAAGACATGAGGACGTTTTTAAATTGTGATGTAAATGAAATGCATCGAAAAATGTTTCTGTTTTATTTCTTTTGGCGAGCCTTAGAAGTTGCAGGCTGTGAGGGTGTAGGATGCCTTGTTTCACGAAAAACAGCTAGCGGGTACGTTTCATTCTTTTGAGGTCCTTCTGTCTTGATTTGACTCCACATAAATCCTGGAATATTACTGGGTAAAAAATGGGAAGGGTAGTTGTAGGATGTATTGCATGCTCCATTCCATGGGTCCATGTGTACTGCACTTTAGTATTTAGGTTTTTGAATGCCAAAAGGGGGTTGAAACTCTTTTGATTCTTCATTTTCTTCATCCTCCCCCGCATCCAAGGCTCTTTTTCTTCCATGAGAACCTCGGGCGTAACAATACACATTGGTGCATTGGTTGAGTAGATCAAATTCGATCTCATTGCAAGGTTCAGAATCACGGATTGGAAATTGTTGAATCCATGGAGCCCATCGTGGGTCATGTAAGGAATCAACCCATTCTGTAATTTCTGGAAATTCTTCTTTTGTATGGATACTTGTTTCCAATACTTCATAGCCTCTTAATAGTAGACTTGTTTCGCTCATACAATTAAACCTAAATGATCTCATCACATGAATTCAACTCTTGTTCGCATTCTTTGTCATTCACAAAAATGGTTTTAGGTGGATTTTTGTTTTCTTTAATCTCCCAAAAGGGTACCTTTCTTTTACTGATCATTGGTGCACGCTGTATGTTCATCCAACTAAGTTCTCTATTTTGAGCTCCCTGAATACTTATTCTTTTCACTTCATCCTCATCTTTTTTAATGTACGAAGGTCTTGGTTTTTTCCGATAAGCTTCCTCACTGTGTACACATGAATTCATTTTATTTTGTAAAAATGATTTTATTTTTAATAACGTGACAAATTACTATCATTTTGAGCTGTAAAGACTTCATCACAGACAAAGTAAGTATGACAATCGACTGATCGATCGGATGGCCATTTACGGTTGTTATTATCATTAAAATAAATGTTAATATGTACAGCTCCTGATTGTGAGGTATCAATACCTGTTACAAAGGATTGGATGTCATCCTTTTTCAATGAAAAACCCATGATAAATTTATCAGCATCCAACACATAACCACCTGATCCTAACGCATCTGCTAGTTGAAGAACATCAGTTTCTGAAAAATCGAGTGGCGCGAACGCTGTGTAGAGTCTATGATCTGATTTTTGAGCATCCAACGTCATTGCCGTATTCATACCTTTACTACTTGTATTACCCATCATAGATTTAAGTTCAATCAAATGAGCTGAATTTTGAATATCCGTGGATTGTAGTTGACCTCTTAACAACATGGGATACACAGGATACACTTGACCTCCGACGACTACTTCAGCCTGTGAAATTCCATATCGTAAGAAACTCGTGAGTAAATTACCGAAATAGCGAAAGCTGGTTGCAGGTTCTAGATCAAAACAACTGTCTTGAAAACAAATCAGAATATTCCTCAATGATCGAACAGAAATATTGACGCCCACTTGAACCACTCCAGTAGAAACCTTTAAACTTGTTTTTCTATACAAAACACGATCCAGAGCCCATGGAATACCGGTAGGTGAAGTAAAAGCGGCTTGAACTCGTGCAAAATCGTCTGCAGCAGGCTTGACTAAATCCATAATCAACTCGGATCGATTTAAGGTGTACGACCAATTGGGTGACGCATCCGTTGCTCCTGCATATTTTAAAAATCCACCCATTGGATGTAGAATAGAACTACTTATCGGGTAAACAAGTCGATCGGAACTTTTTGGACTATCATAATCCGCAACAAAAGCACTCGATGGAAAAACTTGCATTTCATACTGCGAGTTACCCATGTACGCTAACAACCCAGGTAGAGCGTTGACTGCTGGTTCGTCACCTGTAGAGGAATAATTAAAAGGAGCCATATTTCCTTCATAATCCCCATAGAGGTAAAACCCTACGACCCAAGGGGCGTCGGTAGCATCTGTACCATCGTTATCTGGGGTAATACCATTTCGTAACATAAAAGTACCATTATCGTTATTAGGTCGACATTGTAGAATCAGACTTCTCGTGGATGTATCAGAATTTATTCCAGCAGCAACTCCAATCAAGGCATTCTGATCTTTTTTAGCATTATGTTCATATCGACCTGAGTTTACCCAGCTATAATGACGTCGAGCCATAAGTCCACTCCAGACTAATTCTTTTTCGTTTGTGCCATCTGCCATTCGTTTTCTGTAAAATTTTACAGGAATGTAAGTCAAAGTGGCGGCGTCACAAGCTGGTAGTTTTCCGAGAATCATTGCAGCAACTGAACTTCTTAACCATAAGGTTTGATAATTTACTAAACTTGGATGTGCTCCATCAGGTAATGGAGGAGAGTAGTCTCGACCCTCAATATTTCTTGAGGTATTAATAACTGGTGTATCCGCTGGTTCGGGTGGTCTGGTTGTGCCAGAGAGAGCAGTTCGACCTCCAAGAATAAAAAAATTGAAAAATTGCGCATAGCAAGGAAATTGAGCATCTGTGAAATTAACGTATTGATTATTCTCTATAGAATCCTCTTCACGTCCTGCAATTTCTGTTTTGGTTGAAGGATTATCAATTGGAATCGTGATGGCATCACTCATTGACATCCCTCTGTCTACAGTAAACGCTTTATACACGGATTCAAAATTAAATTGAAATCTAATTCCATTTCTAAAAATAAACAAAGGTAGATAAGCAGCTTTGGAAGGTAAAGAAGCATGACAAATTTGCATATGAATACGGTAAGTCACACCAGGGCGTAGGCATCGATCATCAACTACGGAAAGAGTTTGATCCGTATACATATTCTGGCCTCTGTACACATCCGATTGTTTATCCCAAACAGAGTAGTGTTGCTGAGACCAATCCTTTTCGTCAGGTGTTTCCGTAATGGTTTCAATCAATGACGCATACAAGGAATAATTGGAATGATCTTCAATTTTCAAGCCTTGAGAAGTACCAATAGAAAAAGAGGCGATAATCGATTGCACTGATCCATCGAAACAGACAGGAACATTAACGTCCTTCCATCCATTAAAAGTCATTTCGGTAACAAAAACAAGATTTTTTAAATTAATATAACACTCATTGTCCGCAATATCAAAATAAATATAGGATTGCTGTGCTGCTTGAGATCCTCTCACTCCTGAAACAGTGGTTGGATTAGTCATAGGAATTTTAATTTTCTTTCTTGATACTACGGAATTTGCAATCGTACCCATACCACTCATTTGGAAATTTGGGTTGGGTAGCGATTGAATAGATTGCGCCATCTTGTAAAATGCTTAGTTTAATAGGCAAATGAAATGAAAATTGGTTAAATGAAGTAGAAGTGACAGCTCAAGGTATAAACAATGAACCTAATGCATTTAATGCTTTACCCATATCAGGTAAATCTAAAGATCTGCTTCCACCTAAAAATTTGTACAATCCGTAACCAGCTGCAGCAATGAGTACCGCACCCACTAACAGTCCGCCTGTTGCTGCAACAGCGCCAACCACACTTGCAGCTTCCAACCCAAAAGTAGCAGCACCTACTTCAATCAACCCTTCTGCACCAATTTCTGAAGCTACGGCTTCACCTGCTCCAGCACCAAAGTATTGACCTACTCCAGATCGAATACCGTTACTCAACACTTGATTTTCCAGAATACCTTCACCCACTTCAGCAGACGAACCTTCTGTCAACGCTTTCCATGAATTTTGTATCAACGCCTTTCCACCTGCGTAGTCCACTAATGTTTTAGGTATTTTTGAGAAATCTACTTTTCCTGAAAATTCCTTCTTCATCCAATCAAAATCTTGTGCCAGACTATGACTTTTGTTAATGTTTGCATCCGTTTCAGCAGCTTGCTCAGCCGGTGTTTTTGGGTTCTTTTTTTCCTCATCATCAGCTTCACGTTGTGCTCCTTGAAATACACTAAAAGGAATATATTGATCACCAATAATAAAGTTATATTCCCCTCCAGCGTCTTTTTTAATCATCGACCCCATTGTTTCGGATGCTGCCAATGTCAGTCCATCAAATAATTTCGTGTCCCCTATTTGGTAAGCATGCTTCATAGAATTGTATAAACTTGACATTCCGGATATATTAGAGTAGAAACGATCAAATTGACCTGCTGAAACAGTTGAAGCAAGATTATGTAAAGTTTGACTCATTGATCCATTCACTAAATCATGGGCTTGAGCTCCGATATATGAAACTTTACCGGTACTCGAAATAATTTTATCTCCAGGTGTAGCCCATTGCGCCACAGATTGAGTAGCATTTAAGCCTGTAGCCGAAGCGGGAGTACCAACAGGCGGTGTAGCAGCCATTTTTTATTCTTAACAATATAAAGGAACTAGAGCGAAATGATAAATGACACTAGTTGTTTTAGGAAAATTGATAATGTAACCCCATTCATCCACCATTGAAAAAATCATATTTTCCACATCTCCAGCTCTTATCCTAAACATGTTTGGATTGATAGGTGTATGAGAAATGACACTACCGAAACCGTACTCCACACCAATACCACATAAAATTTGCAATCCTTCAGGGGAAGTGGACATGACTTGTAAATCTATATTAGCTGTTACGTAGATGTGAGAAGTAGATGATATTTTACAAATATTACTACCAATCATGGTTGTATTCGTGTAGACTATATTTGTATTGTCACGCCACCCTAACTTATCGAGCAACAAATTTACTCTTGGGGCTGTTTGCCTGGGAATAAAAAAAGTAGTACCTAACGGTACTCCTACGTTGAGTGTATTGTTGGTTTCATCGAACACAACAGTCATTCCAGCAGCGTTTTCAGCAAGCGCGACTTGAAGTGTATCAGCCATAGAGAGTGCATTATATTGACCAGGTGTAAGTATAAGTTCATAATTTGTAGAATTTAACTTGTAAGAAAACACATCATTTATCTCTTCTGAAATAACGGGTATAAAATTTTCAAAAGTCACTTGTTTCACAATTAACCCAAACATTCGTTCACTTTGTTCTAGGTTGGATATTTGAGGGCATCTAAAACTTCCTGGTTGTCCGTCGCGTCTGTCATTCGAATTGATGTATAACGGTATAGCAGTTGGAGGTAAACAATGTACTTGTTGCGCAGCCATCTGTTTAAGCTAAATGTATAGTTTAAAACAATGTATGATTTTTTATAAACCAATTAATGGGAGGGTCACCCATCACATTATAAATGGTTTCACCATCTGGTGAAACTCCAACAGGTAATAGTTTCGGCATCTTCATCGTAGTAATATTATGAAACAATTCCTGACCTACTTTGTTCACTCTTGATTTTTTCTGAATATAAGCAATATATTCCTTGGATGACGTCATTTGATCTGTTTCTTGCAACGCTTGTATAATTTCAGAAGTATCCCCCAAAAAATGTACATGATTCATATTTTGATGAATTTCTTTCAATCGATTTTGGTACATTCTTTTTGAGATTGCTTCAGGTAGTCGTGTAGAGCTTTCTTTAAGCGTATCAGTGTTGTTTATGAATTGATCCATATCGAGAAAGACAGAAGTAGGCTTGACATACGGGAAAGCAGCACACATAGTCGTTTCATCATATAATCCTTGAAACAATCTTGCACGTAAATAGTACATAGAATCTTCACTCCAATCCATTGCTTTTACATTTTCTTCTGTCACATGAAATCCAAAAAGTGCAATTTGAACAATCGACTCCAGAAAAATCAGAAAATTATCTGTTCCTAGTTTTATTTTCAAATCTAGGACGGAACTTAAATGTAACCTAGGTATACCTTGTCTAACATCAATTTGAGGTACTTTTAAACTACACAAATCAATTCCTAATTTTCTAGCTAATTCTATAAAATTTGTAGTGGACCGAATACTAATAAAATTATATCGTGTCTGTAAATAACCCAAAAACTGCATCCATGAATTCAAATCTGAAAGATCCATCAAGGATAAACCTTCCAACACTTTCGATCTGGATGTTGTCAAAACAGTTGCTGGAGGACATGGAAAACCTGAATTTTTGATACCTGCTGCAAAAGGTGTAAAATCATCACAAAAACGTTTCAATTCCGTAAAATAACCGTTACCGATAATGAAAGAGCTTGCGGCTCTGGCGATAGATGCGGCTTCAGCCATCTTTTTCGTTTTTAAAATGGATGTTTAAAAACAGAAATGAATGTTTGAATGAGGTGTAAACTTTTTATTCTGATTGTTTTATACACCGTACGAGTTATCTTCTTCAAAAATTGCTGAACCGCCGTTGTACTCAACAAGCGAAGTATCTCCAGATGACAAATCCACAGAAACCTCTCTAAGCTTAGCTTTATTTTCCGTCATAGTTTGCAACCATTCGTTGACTAATTCGCTAGGTTTTTTACCCCAAAATTTGCTGCCACCATCGAAACCTGTACGCGCTTTATGATATCTCTGCGAAAGTTCAACAATCTCGTGATTATTTAGAGCAAAATTATCATAAAAAGTTTTCTTAATCTCAGAAAATCCTGGATCAACCCCTTGAAGATCAAACTTGTAAGTTTGCAAAACGCCCTTCTTTAACTCGTCTGAATATCCTATTGTGGGCGTTGCCTGTTCATCAACCCTTCTGAACATACCCTGTTTAAAATCCTCATAATTAATCGAATAAGGAGGGTCATGAGCATGCTGTAACAAACCTTCTACATATTCTATAGAATATTCTTCTTGTAAATTTTTAGCTTTTTCAATATAGCTGTTAAAAAATCTGTTCAACTGCCTCCAGTCACGTGCAACCGCAGGATCTGATGGTTGTGAACCATCAGCACCAGGTATACCCGCTTTATTCCGTGTTTGTATATTAAATGCCAGCATATTACGGGCAAATAGTATAAATCTTTCATTTTCAAATTGGAAAGCTGCAAGTGCTTTAACGATATTAATACCAGAGCCTGTTGCTCGCGTTCCTCCAACATCATTGAGTAGGACACTCATATTTAGCACATTCGTCATAGCGCGATTTAACACATCGAAATGTTCGAAAATCTCTTTTTTGATCGTTATAGGTATAGGACGATTTGAAGTAATTTGTAAGCCGTTAAAATAATACAAAAGAGCGTTATTACTTTCGACATAATTATCTATAATAATATCCGCATTCACATTCCACTGCCTTCTGAATTCGTTGGCAACATTTTGTAGACCTACCCTGTTGGATTTGTAGTCCTCATCCTTCAACCGATTGGCTTGGTTGTAAAAGGTTGACAAATTAGGCAATACCTTTATAAACTTGTCTTTTTGCATCTTAAAATCATCACGAAGACCTGAGATTGCATCTAAAGTTCGAACACTTAATTGTTCAGTAGCGTTCATAAAATCTTCATTGATAGGTGCGTCTTGATATTTAGCACCGATCGAGTACATATTTGTCATATCTTGATCATTCCAAAAATTTAAATTGGCTTGCGGATTTAAAACCGTAATATCACTTTTTTCGTCCATTGTTGAAGATGTGCGTACGGCTGGAGTATAGATGAGTCCTCGCTCAGGTACATAGCCAGATTCAGGTTTAGGTTCTTCTGGTTTAGGATCTCCAGGGTTAGGATATACAGGGTTAGGAATGTAAGAACGTGTAGGTTGTTCCAGTTCAGGTATGTTGAAACCTCTAGGTTGTTCAAGTTTAGGCATGTTAAAAGGTGCTGAATACGCGATAGGTGATGAAGACCCTCTAAGTTTTTGTGCAACACGAGCCTCTGCTTCCTGTTGCATTCTTGCGCTACGCCTCAAAGCATCCATATCCCTCTGATAACTCCCTATCAATTTATACTGTTCCGTTAAATAGTTTTCAAAATCTTTTTTGTCAGCAAGATATTTAGAGCTAAGTAATTGAGTCAGCGCTTTACCAATATCTGATCGTATTGAGCTAATCTTTTGCTCATACTTTTCAAACTGTTGTAACATCTCATTAAATCGTTTCGTCTGACGTATATCATTTCTATCCAAATCTTGTAAAAAACTTTTAAACAACGCATCAGCATTAGAGTTTGCAGTTTTGACATACTGCTCTCTGTCTTGTATAAATCGTTCTAAATCTGATCGAGTGACAAGTCCACCGTATGACTCTTGCAAATGAGACATCCAATTTCTTAATTTAACCAGTTCTTCACGTACAGTTTTCATTTCTTTGTCTCCTATCATAGAAGTCTGTAACGAATTCATCTGTTCACTTAGTTTTGAAGTGGTGTCGTTGAATATTTTCAGTAATTCATCTCTCTTATCCGTAGAAAGAGATGGTTTTTGTAAAGCGTTCACATACGATTTCAATGCACTCAATTCACCACGAAGTTCCCACATCAATTTTGAATGCGGTGCATCCAATTTTAAAGCAACAACAGAACTTTCTGGCTCCTTACTCTCGCTAACTAAACCACCGCCACCACTGGATCCAACTATTTTGCTATTTAACGTCTTCTCGATTCGATCTAAAGCTTCAAAAATACTTTCTATCCGTGTATCATTTCTCTCTGTTATTCTTTTCATATCCTCTTCGCTAAGCTTCACATTGATACCTGATGCTATTTGATTGGCTATTCCATCTAGAGCTTTCTTCTCGCTCAACCGTAACGCTGTATTCTCTACTTGCGCTGATTTTAAATTGTCTAATACTCCCAATAATTCACGCATGGAAGCAGGATTTGCGCTGGTTTTGTTTTCTTCCATCATTGATTTCAGTGCTCCGAACATTTCATCCCTTTCTTGTTTTGCGTTCTTATACTGATCGACCTGCCTTTCGACACTTCGATCGCTCTGGTCTTGTATCATTTTTATCCATTTTTCCATATTTGTATCGTATCTTTTCATTTGTTCTTCTCTTTTTCTACGTCGATCCTCTTTTTTTTTTGCCGTCAACTCTTTCTCCATCAACTCTTTTTCTAGTTTTTCAACTTTTTCTTTCTCGACCTTCAAGAGATCCTTCTCAAGCATTTTTTCTTCAAGCATTTCCGGATAAAAAACACCAATTTTAACAGGTTCTTCCATATTTGCCATACCATCACCATCTTGATCATCATCATCATCATCAGGTCGCTCATCAAGCATTTCTTCCGAACCGTCTTCATTGTGACGTAAATCATTATTATCTTCCACATCATCATCATCATCGTCATTATCACTAGCAAAATGCAAACGGAAACCTCCCGGTAAATAATCATCATCGTCATCGTCATCATCCGATTCTGGATCAACGAGCATAGAGGATCCGGCTTCAGATCTTCCTGACCCCATACGCATACTAATTCCAGCTTCTGAACTAACACCAGATCTCCTTGATTCCGTTCTTGAACCACCATACATAGACCCTCCTAAACTATCACGCCCTGAGTAAGATGTTGAAGAATTAGCTCTATTACTATTGTCAGGGTATGCTTTCCCGTTTTCCGTTCCTTCATAAGAAGGTCCTGCCCAAGCCCCTGGATCTCGAACAACTTGTTGAACAGGTACTCCGTCATCAGTAGTACGTACATTACGTAGAGTGGGTAAATCTAAATGTCCAGCCATACCATAAACTTCTTGCTGTTTATCAATCCATATATCTTTTTGCTCTGTTGTTGTTCCTGCCGTAAAATAACCTCTCAGAGCATCACCAGTATACAGAAAACTTGGGTTAGGATAAGTAAAACGATCAGCATCACGTAGTCTGAACCCTGCTAAATTATCTGGTAATGTTCTATCTCGATTGTAGATAAACGCGTTTGAACTGGGCTGACCTGTAACACTTGATGGATTTCTTTCCTCGATTGTCCAAATAGAGCTATTCATTTAAATAAAGGAATAAAGAGAAATGAAACTTTTATTGTTTTCTTTTTGAGCTTGTACTTTTTCGCGTTCTTTTCTTAGGTCTCTCATCCTCTTCTTCAACTTCATCCGCCTCTAAATCAGGGTTCTTGTACCGTAATGATTTTTCGGACCTCATAACCGCAATTTGATCTTCTGAAAATAACGTTTCTTGAAATCCTTTTCGATATACTCTGTCATCTTCTTTACATTCAAAATCAATAAAAACGAATTGAAAAGGTTCAGACCATGCATGTAACAATGCTGACCTCCAGATATCCCAAGTATCTCTTCGTGAAAACATTTCTAAGATCCACTGATGTTCTGATTGTTCATGCGGCTCAAAAATGATCCATTGTTGCGTCTGTGTTCGTACACCTCTAGGTATGGAACTCATTTTATGAGCAACGTAAATAACGTGTATATGATCATGCCTACCGTAATAAGCTAAATCCTCAAGAGGCGGCCATGCAGATCTAATATTTGTAATATCATCTAAAACGAGTAAGACTCCTGTTTGATTATTCTCAGCTCTGAAATTTTTTTGCTTGGAACGTATTTCATTTACCATCCAAGCTAGATCAACTCTTTCTGATGACTTGTACGCATGAGTGGGTAACTTTAATTTTTTAAGCGTTTCATCACGATCAGCAGTTGGACTGTAAATGTAAATATTATTCTTCTTAAAAGCGCTACCATACATTCCTGGTTTATCCTCCAGCAAATTATAAAGTAAAACCGTTTTTCCTCGATGTCTGGGGCCATTTGTGCAAACAAAAAAAGGTGTTTGAGGTAAATCTTGATGAATAGGTTTCATCCCTTTCATACTTTTGCTTATCGGTGCTCCTTTCGGTGGTTGTATACAAATAGGACCTGAGATAGATGATTCATGATCTTTCTCCTCTGTCATTTATGTAAATTATTTTTGTTAGAATGACTGACATTGAAATGAAAATTGAAGGTGCTAAAACAACTTCCAATGAAACAGATGAACGTGTGGATAGACAAGTTGTTTTGGAGCAAGCTTCTCAGATGGATAATATCATTCCGAGACCTACCGATGAAGCACCCTTTTCAAGAGATTTAGATACTAAAAAAGCTCATGCTGGTGCATTAGAAGAATCTGTAGAAATCACTAAAAAGCCAATTTCAAACAGAAAAGAAGCTCAACTTGTACAAGCACGTCAAGCATTAAAAAATAAACGTGATGCTCAAAAACGTGAAGGTAAAAAAGGTGCTCAAGGAACACCGGCTCCTGATTTAATAACAGATATCACAAAGTATATGGATCAAAAATTTGATCATATCTACAAAATGATGCAAGATATTCCTGTAACTCTTCCAGCCCAAGCTCCTCTTCAGCCTCAAGACGATATAAAAGGATACATACAAAAAGTAAAAGATTCAGTGGATCCAACATTATATCATGATGGTGTAAGAGGTACGTCAAAATATGACTACCCTATGCATGCTGATACTGACCACCATTTACCCATTCAAAGAAAAAGAAATCGTGATATGGATTATGTTGAATATCAAAGTAAGAATATTGCACGACGTATGAAAGATGCTTTTGGAGCAAAAGATATTTATAATGATGATGTAAGAACTCGTGCTATGAATCCTAATCAAGGAGGGTCTGGTCAAAAAAATGTAATGTTTTAATACAATTTTAATCATTCAAGGGTAAATGGTTTCTAATTTGCTTCCATAAAACATCATGAATGCATTCTTCATCTCGATGATCCAGTACTTTATTTACAAAATCCATAGAAGAATTAACATACTCGTGAAAGATATCCAAATCATTATGTCGTGAAGGGGATTCATAGTATTTTCTTAGAACTTCATCCACAAGAATAAGAGCTTTACCTACTTCATAAATCTTTTTCATATGAAGCAGAAAGCTTTCATACTCATGTTCTACACGATCATCATCAATCCTCTCTCGCTCCGCTAAAACTGATGTATTTAGGAAATACTTGGAAATCTCTTGAATCATAGGTAGAATATATTCATCATGTCTCGCATGATAGCTGGTTTCAAATAAATCCGTACCAATAAACTGTATAACATCGTGAGCTCTACGTAGAATAGGCTTAGCATGACCCGCACGCTCAAGACAATCAAGTTCCTGTTGATGCATACGTAGAAAAAGGCACGAATAGTAGTACTATTTCAGTAATTCAATACTTTTCAGTAATTTCAGTAGAATGACATAAAGCTGAAAAATACTGAAAAATATTAAAATTAATTCTGAAACGTCTGAAATTAAACCGACTATGTTGCACCGACCATGTTGCACCGACTATGTTGCACAATGGATCGAGCCGTCACTGATGGGCAAGATGCAATGGCCGACCTGGCAAGACGCGTTGAAGCTGGCGCACAAAGGCGAGCAACCCGGCGCCCGCGACCGGCTCGCCTATGATGAGTTGCTCG
>JANMZN010000387.1:0-2078 GCA_031383285.1 Segetibacter sp. | reverse complement strand
TTGTTGAGTTGATCAAAACTTTTAAAACGCCTGATATCACCTACTTCCAAAAGAAACAAGTTGGATGTTGTTGGCCCAATTCCCGGAACGCTCATCAATCGTTTTGCCTTGGCTACATACTTTTCGCTACTCATCATTTTGCGTATCTTTCTTTCGGTCTTGAGTAAGAGCTGACGCTGCATTTGAACTTCTTCCAACATCAGCTCCACTACATCATTTAGCCGCGGATCATTGGCTGCCCGGTCTTTGATCCACTGCATAAAGTTTCTGCTCCAACTGGGTGTGTCCATCTTTTCAGGGATTTCAATCCCCTGAAATTTCAATAAGCTTTTCAGCCTGTTTTTGCTGCGATTTAAATCACTTAATATCTTTTTACGAAAGCGAACCATGTTACGCTCTTTCTGTAAATCTTCATCAGGCACATAAATCGCTTCAAGCAACCCTGCTGAATGATGACGTGCAAGCCGAACTGCATCTACTTTATCGGTCTTGTTCTGCTTCTCTTTATCGCTGCCCGGAACATCGCCTGCATGAACAACGATGCACTCTATACCAACCGCTGTCAATCGTCGCTGAAGATTGAACCCCCAGGCGCCACTTTCATATACACACTTTAAAATAGCACCCGGATAGCGATTGTTAAAAAACTTAATCAGCTCATCAACATTACTGGCAATACGATGGTTTCCTAAAACCAACCCCGCATGAAAAAAACCAACCTGCCAATCCTTCTTATGAACATCGATACCTACGTAAATGATTTTACCTGTAAAATCAATCATAGTTCTACATTTGTTTGAGGTTTCGGTAGTGGCTGAAGTTTGCTGTTTCATATTAATTTATTTTTATTAGCAAAGTTCTTCTTTGCAGCCAAATTCTGGACTGCTGCTGCACCGAAACCTTTTACATATAGACTCACTTGTGCGGCAGTAATTTTATTGATCGGTTATAGGCATTGTAAAAGGCAACTAGCTGGTCACCCTGGCAAAGTAAACGCCCTCTATTCCAGCAACCTACCCTGGCGTGCCACGTCTGCCTGTTTCATCACCTCGTCGTACATTTTTTGCGACTCGTGGGTTAGTTTATCAAACATAATTTGAAGTTGTGGCATAAGTTCAATCATGGTGTTGATGCGGCCTTCAAGGTTTAAAAATTTGTTCAGCACTATCACTTTGCGGTCTTCTAAAATGCAGTAGCCACTTTGAAAATTACCCCTTTCGTAGCGTAACACATAGTCCGACTCCTGCAACACGTTTTCAAGCTTTTGAAGGGAGGTAGCATTATATTTCATGGTGCAAAGCTATGTAACGCCTTAATTTTTGATGACGTAGGGCAATATTGTTTTCCACAAAACGGGTGGATAAGTTTAGCAGTAGATCAATGTATTTTTTGTGGTAGCAATCCAGCCTGCCGAATAGAATTTAAACCGTACAAGGGTTCCGAAAACAAGTTCGGAATGTTTCATGCGCAGCAACGGGCGCCACATATATGTACAAAAGCCGGTTACCAAAAAAAATTTTGCAAAACAACACGGTAAAAACCCCTTAAATAACCCGGGCTTACCTGTCTTTGCTCACCATTTTTATGACCGGTACAATCATTTCTTCAAGGCTTATGCCACCGTGCTTAATGGTTTTTTTGTAGTAGTTGGAAATGTGATTGTAGTTGTTGGGGTAACATAAAAAGCCATCTTCTTTGGAAAAAATAAACGACGAGTTAACGTTGGGCACCGGCAGGCCGGCCATGCGTGGATCTTTAATGGCCAGCACATCTTTGATATCGTAATTAAGGTTGCGGCCATGTTTGTAGCGCAAGTTGGTGGTAGTTTGCTTATCGCCAATAACCTTGTGTGGCGATTTTACTTTTACCGTGCCATGGTCGGTGGCAAGCACCAGGTTTACTTTTTTATCAGCTATTTTTTTAAGCGCCTGGTTTAGTGGCGAGTGCTCAAACCAACTGCGGGTGATGCTGCGGTAACTTATCTCGTCGCCGGCCAGTTCCTTCAACACTTCCATTTCGGTGCGGGCATGGCTTAGCATATCTACAAAGTTGTAAATAATAATATTCAGGTCGTTGTT
>JANMZN010000264.1:0-2070 GCA_031383285.1 Segetibacter sp. | reverse complement strand
GCTGACTCCATCGGCACTTTTCAATTCTCCGGAATAGGCGGCCAAATGGATTTCATAAGAGGTGCTTCCTTATCAGAAGGAGGCAAACCCATCATTGCATTGCCTTCTACCACTTCCAAAGGATTGTCTCGCATAGTACCTTTCTTGAAAGAGGGCGCAGGAGTAGTAACTACAAGGGGTCATGTACATTGGGTAGTAACAGAATATGGAGTTGTAAATTTATTTGGCAAAGGCTTGAAACAGCGAGCCAAAGCGTTAATCAACATTGCTCATCCCGACCTTCGTGCCGAGTTGGAAAAAAGTTATTATGAACGGTATATAAAAAAAACCGTGGTTTGACTTATTAAAACAGGTATGGTGGTGTTAGTATATCAGGAGCAGAATACTTTCTACCCATTATATTTTATACCATTTCTTCCAATTATAAATGGAAACTAATTTGTGATTGTTCGATTAGACTATTCACCGCTTTTTCAACTCCAAAGCCAAGAACTTTGCAGTATGGCTTGGTTTAACTTTTATAAGCCCTTCAGGCAAACCTTCAAACAATATTTTACCTCCACCCTCACCTCCTTCCGGACCGAGATCAATAATGTGATCTGCCATCTTTATTACATCCATATTGTGCTCTATGACCAATACAGAGTTGCCGCGATCAACCAGTTTATTTAGCACATCCAATAAATGTTGGATATCCTGAAAATGAAGACCGGTGGTTGGTTCATCTAAAATGTAAAATGTTTTTCCCGTGTCTTTTTTTGCCAACTCAGTTGCTAATTTTACACGTTGTGCTTCACCACCACTAAGCGTGACTGCAGATTGGCCCAATGTTATATATCCTAGCCCAACATCTTGAAGCACTTTTATTTTCCTGTACAAAAAGTGAATATTTTGAAAGAAATCGACAGCTTCATCTACAGTCATATCAAGCACATCGCTGATAGATTTTCCTTTGTATCTTATTTCAAGCGTTTCTCGATTGTATCGCTTTCCATTACACTTTTCACAAGGCACATAAACATCAGGCAGAAAGTTCATTTCTATTACCCTCATACCGCCCCCTTCGCAAACATCGCATCTGCCTCCTTTCACGTTAAATGAAAATCTGCCCGCAGCATAACCTCTGATCTTTGCCTCCGGAATGACAGCAAACAAGGTTCTTATTTCAGTAAAGAAACCACAATAAGTTGCCGGGTTACTTCTGGGTGTTCTTCCAATAGGCGCCTGATCTATCTCAATCACTTTATCTATAAACTCAAGGCCGCTAATGCTTTTGTATTCCATCGGCATCATCTTGCTATCGTAGCAGTGCTTTGACAAAATGGGATACAAGGTTTCTGTTATCAAAGTGCTTTTTCCACTACCACTAACTCCGGTTACACAAATGAGTTTTCCTAATGGGAATTTCACATTTACACTTTTCAAATTATTGCCCTTTACACTCTTCAATTCTAGTTGTTTTCCATTGCCTGGTCTTCTAGTTGCAGGCACATCAATATTTTTTTCGCCACTTAAAAACTGAGCAGTTGGCGAGCCTGAATTCAACACCTGATCAGGTGTTCCCTGAGAAACAATCTGACCTCCATGCTTACCCGCTTTGGGACCAATATCAATCAAGTGATCTGACGCCAGCATGATGTCTTTATCATGCTCCACAACCAATACACTATTGCCAATATCCCTCAGATTTTTTAGTGCTACAATCAATTGCTGATTATCCCTTTGGTGAAGTCCAATACTTGGTTCATCCAAAATATAAGTAATGCCCTGTAGCTGAGAACCGATTTGTGTAGCAAGCCTTATCCTTTGGCTTTCTCCACCGCTTAATGATTTTGAGGATCGGTTGAGGGTAAGATAAGTAAGCCCCACATTGAGCAAAAAGCCCAATCGCTCACGTATTTCTTTTAGGATGTCTTTGGCTATCAGGTTTTGTTTTTTACTTAGTCTATCTTCAATCTTCACAAACCAATCTACTAGCTTATCTAGATCAAGTAAACTTAGTTCAGCAATATTTTTTTCGTCAACTTTAAACCAAAGGCTTTCTTTTTTTAGCCTTGCACCTTCGCAGGA
>JANMZN010000255.1:0-3986 GCA_031383285.1 Segetibacter sp. | reverse complement strand
GCTTCGTTGAGCAGGTCGTTTCGGGTTTGCAGTTCCTGATTGGTAGTGGTGAGTTCTTCATTAGCAGACTCTATTTCTTCCTTTGACGTTTCTAGTTCTTCATTTACTGTTTGCAATTCTTCATTACTAGAGACAACCTCTTCATTGGCACTTTGCAATTCTTCGGTAAACGCTTCCTGCTCCTGAGCAATAGCCAATGCATCGGCTTGGGCTTCAGCTAATTCGATCTCCAATTTTTTTATACGGTGGTCTTTTGCAAGCGAGCTTCCCCTGCCGGCAGAAGCGGAGTTCAAAGAAATGCCTTCGATCTGTTCCTGTTCTGAAAAAAGTATTAAGATAAGCGGTTCATCCAATTCTATTTGAAGTGGAACAATTTCGATGCTTACAATTTTTACTTTCTCATTTATTTTCAATTCAATTCCACCTTTGCGTATGCGGTTTTTAGTTTTAATAATTTTTGATATAGTATTTCTCAATTCAAAAGCAATTTCGGGCCTTGCCATTTTTAAAATATTAAAAGTGGCTTTGCCTTTTGGGTGCGTAAGAAATAAATCCGTATTGCCCCGAAACTGAACGATTTCCATTTGATAATTTATAACCACACTAGCTGGCATAAATTCAGTAATAAGCAAGGCATCAATGGCGTTGTCTAGTCCGTTGTGGTTCACAGCAATGTTTTTTTTTGTTTTGCTTTTGGGCAATTCAAGATTGCCATTTTCGATATAAATTTGTGGCGCATAGCGTGGTAACACAGCAGGCAGTGTCCGGCTGCCTGAGGTTATTTTACGGGAAAATATTTTGTACTTTTTATTAAAACTGGTAAATAAATTGGCTGAATGACTGATGTTTTCCGATTTGCCAAGCATCAAAAATCCATCTTCATTTAAAGCATAATGAAAAGTATTGACTGCCTTTTTTTGTGCAGAATTGTCGAAATATATAAAGAGGTTGCAGCAACTGATAAAATCAAGGCGGGAAAAAGGAGGATCACGTAAAATATTATGTGGGGCAAATACGCACATTTCCCGCACCGCCTTATTTACACGAAAACCACCATCCGCTTTAGTAAAGAACCTCTGAATGCGTTTAGGCGAAACAGCTTCAAGGTCTTGTTTTGAGTATAGACCAATTCTTGCCTTTCTGATCGCTTGTTCGCTTAGGTCTGTTGCAAAAATCTGAATGGGTATGCCTGGTGTTTTGCTTTCCTGAATTTCGAGCAACATCATTGCAATGGAATACGATTCTTCACCCGAGGCACAAGCAGGAACCCATATTCGAAACGACTTTCCTGGCTTTTTTCTCTTGAGCAGCTTTGGAAAAAGGCTTTCTTTTAAATAGTTGTGCGTATCTGTATCACGGAAAAAACTGGTTACATTAATCAATAAATCCTGATACAGAATATCTATTTCTTCCTTTTTTTGCGAAAGCAGTTTTGCGTATTCTTTGAGAATGGTAATTTTATATAACAACATTCTGCGAATAATCCGGCGCTTAATGGTGTTCATTTTATAGGCGCTGAAATCTACACCTGTAACTTTGTGCAATTGGTTTAGAATGGTTTTTAAATCAGGATCGCTGTTTTCAATTAAATCTTCTTCTCCGTTTTTTACGCCAATGGTTTTTATTAGAGGATGTTTGCTTAACCTATCTAATTCGAGCGCCATTTCTTTTGGCGATAAAATAAAATCAACCGCACCAGCCGCAATAGCTGAGTGTGGCATACTTGTAAATTTTGCCGTGTCGTCCTGTGCAAAAGTTAAGCCGCCTTCATGCTTAATTGCTTTTATGCCTATTGTTCCATCGCTTGCGCTTCCGCTAAGAACAATTCCGATAACCCGTTCTTTTTGAGCTTCGGCAAGTGTAGAGAAAAGAATATCTATGGTAATTGCTGCGCCGCTTTCCGAACGGGGAGTCAGTTTTATGTGTCCATCCGTTACTTCAATTCCTTTGTTGTACGGGATTACAAAAACATTGTTTGGTTGTATTTTGTCCATGTCATCAATCTCCTGCACCAACATTTTTGTCTTTTTCGACAAAATTTCAGTTAACAGGCTTTTATGATCTGGGCTTAGGTGCTGAACATAAATAAACGCCATGCCTGTATCGGCTGGCAGATATTTTAAAAACTCCATCATAGCCTCCAATCCACCCGCAGATGCACCAATGGCAACCACTGGAAAAGAATTTTCTTTTGCTTCTTTTTCAGCAGGCGATTTTTTTGGGGTTGAAGTTGCTTTCATTTCTTATCAGGGATAATTATAGCATCGCCTGTTATCATAAATTTCTCTTGGAGAGGAAGAGGATTATTTTTCTGCGTTATTAACGTAAGTGCCTCATAAATTACTTTTTTAAGTTGCAAAAAATCAGGAGGCTTGCAGATGAAATAGTGAGCTGCATTTCTAAAAACATTTTTAACCGTTTCTGCATCCGAAGCAGTGGAAAATATAATAACAGGCAGATTTTGGAGGTCAGTATTGCGTTTTATTTCTCCCAAAGATGAGAAACCGTTTTTGCGTGGCATGTTAAGGTCCAGGAAAAGAACATCGGGAAACTTGCTTCCTTTTCTGGTAAGCACTTCAATCAGTTGTTCTCCATTATGAACGATGGTAAGCATGGCAGATACAGGTAACTCTTCTAAAGCTTCTTTAAAAAGAAGACAATCTGCTTTGTCGTCGTCTGCAAGAAGTATATTTATATTTTCAGCAATCATTTCGTGAAGTTAGTCATGTAAGTCTGTAATTGCTGTTAATAAGGCAAATAAGTTACATCAGAGGGTGCGGTGGGGTTAAATAAAATCTCGGCGGGAAATTGAGGCAGGTTCATAGGTAAGATTGCATGCGCTTATTGTGCTTGGTTTTGCGCTCTTTTATTTTCCTGAAGCGTTTGCCAAATGATTTTGCCGAAAATTTCGGAGTGATGTCGTTTTATTTCCTAGTAACGGTCAATCGAGAGAGGCGAAAGCATTGCCTTTTACGGTCGAAGCTTTGGGAAGTTGGGGGAACTAAGCAACTGTCTGCCCGGAACTGAAGTAAAATCGCGATTCGCTGATGATTGCTTTTATGTTCCGCCGCACTTGCACAAAACCTGTGTAGGTGGCAGTTTTAGTCCACCGAAATTATTTGCTGTAACTTTTCTTTGTTGTCTTTGTAAGTTTCAATTTCTCCGATTTTTGATAAAGTGTAACTTCTCAAAAAGTCATTGGGTGTGTCGCTGTGATTTGTTTTTTTGTATTTAATATTTTGTCCAATTGCTTGAATTGTTCTTATAAAACCCCACGGAATTCCCCACCAACCAAGCAAAGCAGTTTTTGTCAAGACACTTTCGTTTGCTTTGTCTAAACAGTCGGGGCAACCAACTTTTAATTTTTTATTCCATTGAGTAAAAAGAATAAAACTCATTACTTCGCTTGTCATTGTTGCATTTAATGAAACATGAGATGCTCCGCAAGTTGGGCAGTTAAGTTGCCTTATGAGATTACAATATTCGTCAACTTCTTCAATCGTGTAAGTTTTATTTTGTGCTTCCAAACCTTTGATAACACTAGTATCAAGTTTGCGTCTGGTAATTTCTTCTTTAACAACTTCTAATGCCTCTGGTGTCAAACCAACGGCGTCTGTTGTCGCAGCTTGAATAAGTTCAACATCTGTTTTCTTTTGATAATTTTCTCTTACAAATTGAATGTCTATTCCTGTGCTCATTTTAGGATTGTGATGTTTGTTTAAAAATTGCCACCAACGACAGTCTCTGAAAAAACCATCATCATTAAACAAATATACACATTGGTATTTATTTTAAAAGCGGTGGCTGAGGTTATTGCCGTTATCGGGTTCTTCACCAACTGGCAGTTTGCCGGTGATAACAGTCGAGTAAGCAAGGGCATTTCAGCCCAAGCTTCTCACAGAACCGTACTTGAGCCTCTCAACTCATACGGCTCTTGTTATCCATCATGCTTTTACTCCCAATCGCCAATGGTAGAATAGTGCAGG
>JANMZN010000189.1:0-14632 GCA_031383285.1 Segetibacter sp. | reverse complement strand
AATCCCGTGTCCGTTAGTATCAAGAGTTATGTTTCCATTATCAATATGTATTTGGTTGGATCTTTGAATGGTTGGGACATCAATGCACCATTGCAAATGATTGCCGATAAGGGGCCAGGAAGGTCAAACAAAGTTTACTATAGTTACGTGATGTTAAATGCAGGTGATGCATTCAAATTTGTAAAAACTGTTGGAGATTGGGGTTCTGCATATGGAAATGCTGGCGTTTCAGGTGCAGGTTATACAACAGGCTACAATCAAGGTGGCGATTTCTCAGTTACTTCTACAGGTGTTTATCGATTGACTATAGATATTGGGGGCAATCTTGCATATGTACAGCAAAAGCAAGTAGGTATTGTAGGCAATATGCAAGCATGGAATCCTGCTGCACCAATTTTCGGTGGATATGTTGGGCGTGATAAATTTTTAATTGTTGCTAACTCTAGTGGAACGGATAATTTCAAATTTCATGATGGACCGGTTTGGGATAATGGAACGCCTGACAAAGCAAGATGGTGGGGTAAAGGTGCACTTCCCGGCACATTGGATAACGATGGACAAGGAGGCGATATCACAGCTAACTCTACGCCAAGAACCAGAGCCATTTGGGATGGTACAGACCCTCAACAAGTGAAATATGAATTAAGCCCGGCTATTGAAATGAGAATAGTTGGTAATGGTATTCAGGGTGTTGCTGATTGGACGCCTTCAGTAAGCCCAACAATGACTTATCAAGGTAATGGAGTTTGGAAAAAGACGCTTACGTTAGTCGGTGGTAAAGAAATCAAATTCCTTGCAGGTAATGATTGGGGAGCCTTCGATTATGAAGATAATGGAGATAATGGAACAGCAGGATCAAGCATCAAAAGAAAATTGAAGTATGACGGTGGCTCAAACTTTGCCACTCCAACTACAACAGGAACTTATACTATTACACTGAACGAACACACTCAATCAGTGACAATAGCTCCTTAAACAAATGCTGTTTGTTTATAAATAAAAAGAGACTGCTACCTGGCAGTCTCTTTTTATTTTATTACTACGGTAGAATAAGCGACATTAGCATAGTCAATTTCCCCAATTTAAAAATGTAAAGCGCAACTTTCAAATGGCAAAAGGCATATTGTTTTTATTCTTTTTATCGGCTACTTTATTGAGTTGTAAAAAGTCCAAAACACAGGAACAAATCCCGCCAATAATTGACACATCTAAATTTTCTTTTGCTAAAGGGGCGGATATTAGTTGGATAACAGAAATGGAATCTTCGGGCAAGAAATTTTATGATAGCACCAATACCCAAAAAGAAATTCTTTCCATTCTAAAAGGAGTAGGAATGAATGTTGTTCGCTTGCGGGTTTGGGTAAATCCTTCAGAAGGATGGAATAATAAAGCAGATGTATTGGCAAAGGCTATCCGTGCAAAAAATCTTGGTCTGCGCATTATGATTGATTTTCACTACAGCGATACTTGGGCAGACCCGGGTAATCAAACAAAGCCTGCAGCTTGGATAGGTAAAAACATAAGCGAACTAAAGCATGCTTTAGCCGCACACACAACTGATGTTTTGACTACATTAAAAAGTGCAGGCATTTCCCCTGAATGGGTTCAGGTTGGAAACGAAACCAATGATGGAATGCTATGGCCTGATGGCAAAGCTTCAGTTAATATGAATGTATTTACACAATTTGTTAATGCAGGTTATGATGCTGTGAAGAATATTTTTCCATCTGCTAAAGTAATTGTGCATATTTCAAACGGTTGGGATAACGCTCTCTTTCGTTGGATTTTTGACGGCTTGAAAAATAATGCAGGTAAATGGGATGTTATTGGATTGTCGTTGTATCCCACGCCTGCTAACTGGTCTGTAATAAATGCGCAGGCACTTGCGAATATGAAAGACATGGTAGCAAGGTATGGTAAGGAAGTAATGGTTGTGGAAGTGGGAATGAGTTGGGATAGCCCAATAGAATGTTTTTCATTTTTGATAGACATTATGTCAAAAACAAAATCTATTTCGGGAAACAAGGGGCTTGGTGTATTATATTGGGAACCGGAAGCCTATAATAGCTGGAAAGGTTACTCTTTAGGGTCTTTTGACAATTCAGGAAAGCCTACTAAAGCATTGAATGCTTTCAAATAGGAGGTCTAATTAAAAACATAATAAGGAGATAAAAAATGCAACAAAAATGGCCTTGTTTAGTATTGATAATCATTAGCAGTTTTACTAACGCTTTTGGGCAAAGTCGGGTGCATATTAATTTTGACAATGATTGGAAGTTTCATTTAGGTCATGCTTCCAATGCTTCAAAAGATTTCAATTATACAATAGCGAATATTTTTTCTAAAAGTGGTAAGGCCGAACAAACGGCTATTGATGCCAAATTCAATGATAGTAGTTGGAGGAATTTGGATTTACCACACGATTGGGCGGTTGAACTTCCCTTTGTAGAATCTAAAAACTTTGATGTTGTTTCTCATGGCTTTAAACCCATCGGAGGACTGTATCCTGAAACTAGCATCGGTTGGTATAGGAAGCATTTTACTATTCCTCAAAAAGACTCAGGTCAGCGATTTCAAATTCAATTCGACGGTATTTTCAGGGATGCAAATATTTGGCTCAATGGCTTTTATCTAGGTAATAATAAAAGTGGCTATGTTGGTGTATCTTATGACATAACCGACTATATCAATTTCGATAAAGAGAATGTGCTTGTTGTGAGGGCTGATGCTTCACAATCCGAAGGTTGGTTTTATGAAGGGGCAGGCATTTACAGGCATGTTTGGTTAAACCAATACCAGAACTTACACATAGCTACTGATGGCGTATTTGCATATACTTCAATTAATAAAAATAATGCGATAGTAACCATAGAAACTACTGTACAAAATCAAGGCTTATCTACAGCAACTAGTTCGGTTTCTACATACCTCACAGATCGCGAAGGACGAAAAAAAGGATCAGCAATAGATCAGGTCATAATGCTGCTCAATAATGAAAGCAAAACCATAAAGCAAACCATTACAATTGCAAACCCAACACTTTGGTCAGTTGATAATCCATATTTGTACCGCATCGTTTCGGTAATAAAAATGGCAGGTAAAAATGTTGATAGTTTGAAACAGCGATTCGGCATTCGTACATTAAGTTTAGATGCAAAAAACGGCTTTGTTTTGAATGGTAAAAATGTAAAAATTAAAGGGACCAACAATCACCAAGACCATGCAGGGGTAGGAAGTGCCTTGCCAGATTATTTGCAGTATTATCGTATTTGGCTATTGAAGCAAATGGGATCAAATGCTTACCGAACAAGTCATCATGCTCCTACGGCTGAGCTGCTGGATGCTTGTGATAGTTTGGGAATGTTGGTGATGGATGAACAACGATTGCTAAACAGTAGTCCGGAATACCTGGACCAATTTGAAAGGCTTATAAAAAGAGACCGCAGCAGGGCATGTGTTTTTATATGGTCTATTGGCAATGAAGAAGGTTACTTACAAACCAATTCAACCGGAAAAAGAATAGCGCAAACTTTCATTGCAAAGCAAAAGCACTTGGATCCAACAAGAACATGCACCTATGCCGCTGATTTAGGAAATGTATTCAATGGTATTAACGAAGTTATTCCGGTTAGGAGTTTCAATTACAGACAGAAAGCAGTTGCGGATTATCATAGAGATCATCCCAATCAACCCATCATTGGTACAGAGATGGGCAGCACGGTTACCACCCGTGGTATTTATTTTAAAGACACCATTCGTGGATATGTTCCCGATCAGGATATTACGGCACCTTGGTGGGCAAGCAAGGCAGAAGAGTGGTGGCCGTTGGCAGCAGAAAATAAGTATTGGGCAGGAGGGTTTATCTGGACGGGTTTTGATTATAGAGGTGAACCCACGCCTTATGAATGGCCAAATGTAAACTCCCATTTTGGAGTGATGGATGTGTGTGGTTTCCCAAAAAATATTTATTACTACTACCAATCTTGGTGGACAAACAAAGATGTATTGCACATATCGCCACATTGGAATTGGAAAGGCAGAGAAGGTAAACCAATAGATGTATGGGTAAATAGCAATGCAGATAATGTGGAGCTGTTTTTGAATGGAAAAAGTTTGGGAAAAAAAGTAATGCTACGAAACAGTCATTTGCAATGGGCAGTACCATATGAACCGGGAACACTCGAAGTGATTGCTTATAAAAATGGTAAGAAGATTACTTCAAAAATGGAAACAACAAGTGCCCCGGTTGAAGTAGTCATTACTCCATATAAGACGACTATGATGGCAGATGGTAAGGATGCAACCGTTATCAATGTAAGTGTGATTGACAAAGAAGGAAGGGAAGTGCCCGATGCTTACAACCTCATTACTTTTTCTATTATCGGAAAGGGTAAAATTATTGGAATGGGCAATGGTGATCCAAGCAGCCACGAAGCAGATGGCCCTCTTCACTTAAATTCAACAGATGGCATTTTTGAAAATGATACCATCTGTAAAAGACAGTTGTTTAATGGCAAGTGCCAGGTAATAGTACAAGCAGGAAAAAGCAAAGGGCAAATAAAATTTGAAGCAAAAAGTGAAGGGCTGTGGTCCGGTTCCACTACCATCATGACCATTGAACCCATTCAAATTGATTGGGTTTCCACACAAAAGAAATATGCACCTGTAAAAATTAGTGAAAGAATGGTTGGTGCTGATATTTCGTTTTTGCCCGAACTGGAAGATAAGGGAATGAAATTTTTTGATAAGGGCAAACAGAAAGATGCCATAGAAATTTTGAATGATCACGGCCTGAATTATATACGACTGAGGATATTCAACTATCCGGCATCAGATAGTGGCTATTCACCCGGAAAAGGATTCTGCGACTTGACACACACACTCCAAATGGCTAAGCGAATAAAAGCTGCAGGAATGAAGTTTCTGCTGGATTTTCATTACAGCGATTATTGGGCAGATCCTCAACAACAATACAAACCTTTGGCTTGGAAAGGACTAAACTTTTCTCAACTTAAAGAAGCTGTTCAACTTTATACCAAACAGGTTATGTTGGCTTTGCAAGCGCAGGGAACACTACCCGATATGGTACAAGTGGGCAACGAGATCAACCATGGCATGATATGGCCCGATGGAGAGATCAATAATTTGACTGCCCTTGCACAATTGGTGGATGAAGGAATTGCCGGGGTTAAATCCATAAGTCCAACTTGTCCTATTATGTTGCATGTAGCACTAGGAGGGCAACATGATGAAACCGTTTTCTTTCTGGATAACATGCTTTCAAGAGGGGTGCAATTTGATGTCATTGGTTTATCCTATTACCCCAAATGGCATGGTACTTTAGAAGATTTGAGAGATAATATGAATGACTTGGCAAAAAGGTATAAACAGGACATTGTATTGGTTGAGTATTCCCAACTAAAAAAGGAAGTAAATGACATTACTTTCAACATAGTGGACGATAAAGGAATGGGTACTTTTATTTGGGAGCCTTTGAGTACTTGGGAGCAAGTTTTTGATAAAGATGGAAAAAGTAATGAGTTGATAAAGTTGTACGACGAAATAAGTAAGCAGTATATTTTCGGGAATAAGTGATTTACAT
Source organism: Segetibacter sp. (assembly GCA_031383285.1). Taxonomy (GTDB): domain Bacteria; phylum Bacteroidota; class Bacteroidia; order Chitinophagales; family Chitinophagaceae; genus Segetibacter. Next base: position 9,030 of record JANMZN010000189.1, on the reverse strand, counting down.
ACATTAAACAAAAGCCTACACCTAGAAATGTGCCAAATCAGATTGCTTCGTCGTGCCTCCTCGCAATGTCGGTCTGAAATCGTCTTTGTGAACGCAGTGAAGCAATCTGATCTTATCATTGCAGTCAGGTAATTAAAGCGGAGTCGTTGCATAAAAGTATGAGTCTGGAAAGGTGCAAGATGAGATTGCTTCGTCGTGCCTCCTCGCAATGACGTTTTCAGTACGTCATTGCGAACGGAGTGAAGCAATCTAATGGCTTAAATTTTACGATATGAAAAAAGGGGGAAGTGTATATATACTTACCAACGTACATGACCAAGTGTTGTATACTGGTGTTACATCCAACCTAGTGAACCGAATTTCAGAACACAGGGCTGGTAAATATGATAAAAGTTTTTCCAGCAGATATAATGTTACCAAGTTGGTGTATTTCGCTAATTTTCATACCATAGTGGAAGCTATTGCAGAAGAAAAAAGAATTAAAGGAGGAAGCAGAGCAAAAAAGATATTACTTATCCAAAGTATCAATCCAGAATGGAGGGATCTTTGGGAAGACATTAGTAAATGGTAGCAGCTTTTTTTTTTAAATGAGATTGCTTCGTCGTACCTCCTCGCAATGACGTTCGCTTCGTCCTGACTCCTCGCAATGACGTTTGCTTCGTCGTGCCTCCTCGCAATGTCGGTCAGAAATCGTCATTGCGAACGCAGTGAAGCAATCTGATTCAGTAATTTTGGCCACCAAATAAATGCGGTGACGTTCAATGAAAATCTAAACCTAGATATGTGCAAGCTCAGATTGCTTCGTCGTACCTCCTCGCAATGTCGTTTTCAGTACGTCATTGCGAACGCAGTGAAGCAATCTGATTCAGTAATTTTGGCAAGCTAATAAAAGTGCAGACGTTCAATAAAATCAAAGCCTAGATATGTGCAAGATCAGATTGCTTCGTCGTACCTCCTCGCAATGACGTTCACTTCGTCGTACCTCCTCGCAATGTCGGTCAGAAATCGTCATTGCGAACAACGTGAAGTAATCTGTGTAGGTAATTTTGGCCACCAAATAAATGCGGTGGCGTTCAATGAAAATCTAAGCCTAGAAATGCGATAGATCAGATTGCTTCGTCGTACCTCCTCGCAATGACGTTCACTTCGTCGTACCTCCTCGCAATGACGGGTGGAGTCCGGTCGAAGTGTCATTACAAAAAAATAATTTGTACTTTGCACCAACGCTCATCTAACAATTGCACCATGCACTTAAAACTACAACTGATTGACTACTGCATCATCATTATTTATTTCATGTTTGTTGTGGGCATTGGTATCATGCTGAAGCGGCGGATAAAGACGAGCAATGACTTTTTAATGAGCAACAAGAATATTCCATTGTGGATTACTTCATTGGCATTTATATCTGCAAACCTTGGTGCTCAAGAGGTATTGGGTATGGCGGCAAGCGGTGCAAAGTATGGATTATATACAGCACATTATTATTGGTTGGGTGCAGTATTGGCCATGGTATTTTTGGGTGTATTTATGATGCCATTTTATTATGGTAGCAAAGCCCGAAGTGTGCCCGAATATCTTAAATTACGTTTCGATGAAAAAACAAGAACCTTTAATGCACTCACCTTTGCATGCATGACCGTTTTCTCTTCTGGAGTATCTCTTTATGCCCTGGCCTTGTTAATGGAAACTATTTTAGGATGGGATTTTAGTTTGTCTATTTGGCTGGCAGCAGGTATTGTATTGGTCTATATTTTTCTGGGAGGACTTACCAGCGCAGTATATAACGAGGTGCTTCAATTCTTTTTGATCGTATTGGGTATAGCCCCGCTAGTTTATCTTGGTTTTGTACAAGTGGGCGGCATAGAAGGCATAATGCAAAATGTAGATAATGCCAAACTCCATTTATGGAAAGGGATGGGCAGTGCTTCTACCAATCCTATGGGTGTGGATGCGTTTAGTATGGTATTTGGTTTGGGCTTTGTATTGGCGTTTGGTTATTGGTGTACAGATTTTTTGGTGGTGCAACGGGCTATGATTTCGCATAACCTGAATGCAGCCCGAAGAACACCGATCATTGCGGCTTTCCCTAAAATATTTATGCCAATCATTGTGATATTACCAGGTATTCTTTTGTTGGCTTTGCAAAAACAATCGCCGGGTTTTGATCTGCCAACACAAGCTGACGGACAACCCAACTATAACATGACCTTGCCTTTATTGCTTTCCAATCTTTATCCAAGTGGAATTTTGGGGGTGGGGGTCACTGCTTTGATTGCATCGTTTATGTCTGGCATGGCAGGAAATGTAACTGCTTTTAATACCGTTTGGACCTTTGATATTTATCAGGCGCATATCAAGAAAAATGCTTCAGAAAAACACTATCTGTTTGTAGGCAAAGCAACTACTTTTGTGGGTATATTATTATCAATCGCCACTGCTTATGTAGCCCGGGGTTTTAATAGCATAATGGATTTGCTTCAGTTGGTATTTGGCTTTGTAAATGCTCCCTTATTTGCCACTTTCTTTTTAGGGATGTTTTGGAAAAAGACAACCTCTAATGGTGCCTTTTGGGGCCTGATAGCCGGAACAGGTGCTGCGGCATTAACACATGGTTTAACGGTGGCTGAAGGTAAGGGAGGATGGATAGCAAATGTTCATACCTATTCTTCTGGCACTAGTCATGCTTTTAACATAGCCGCTATTGCATTTGTTTTTTGTTTCATTTTTACCGTCTTGATTAGTTTGGTAACGCAGCCAAAACCTGAAGAAGAACTGAAAGGCCTGGTGTATAGCCTGACCCCAAAAGAAAAGGATATGGCTAAAGTCTGGTACAAAAATCCACTTTGGTTGGGTATAATTTTGTTGGTCATTACCCTCATTTTTAATATCATTCTCTATTAAAACTACAATATGAAAAGTATATTGGATTTGCGTTTTGTTATAGGCGCTTTCTTTGCAATCATTGGATGCATGTTGATGGTTTATGGGTTTACCTCAAGTGAATTGGCCGCTAAAGCGATCAATGGTTGGTGTGGGGGAGTTTTTTTTATTTTTGGCACATTAATGATCCTTTTGTCCTTAAAAAAGCAGCAGAACGAGAATGTATCTGAGTAAAGCACGGAATATTAGGGCTGCTTTGCAATACAAATGGTAATTCCATTACTTTTACTCAAAACAAACAAAGTTCCATGCTATTTTCAATGACAGGTTTTGGCAGAGCCGAACAGGCTGTAGGAGATAAAGTATTTTTGGTAGAAGTGAAATCATTAAACGGTAAACAGTTTGATCTTAGAATAAATATTCCATCGTTATTAAAACCTTTCGAGTTCAATATCAGGAATATTTTGCAGGAAAAACTGGTTCGTGGAAGTGTTGAATGCAGTATTTTCATAAAACAGAATGGTTCTGCAAGACCTGTAGCTATCAATAAAGAATTGGCAAAAGCTTACTATCAACCAATTGCTGAACTAGCTGCTGAACTTAATTTGGATGCAGGTGGAGTTATTAGCGCATTATTGAAATTGCCGGAAGTAGTAACTGCAACCAATGATGTTTTAAGCGACTCTGATTGGGACGCTTTTCAAGCAATATTGATCAAAGCGATAGATGAACTAAAGGCTCATAGGCAAGATGAAGGCAAAGCAATGGAAGGTGATCTTTTGCTACGCATTAACAACATAACTTTACATGCAGAAAAAATAGCTATTCTTGTTCCGCGCAGATTGCAGAAAATAAGAGAGGGTCTTATTAAAATTCTGAATGAAAATGTAGGCAAAGAAAGCTATGATGGTAATCGCTTGGAGCAGGAGCTTGTTTACTACATAGAAAAAATAGATATTAGCGAAGAGCAGGTTCGATTAAAAAACCATTGTGATTATTTTTTGACAATTCTAAAAGAGACGGAAGAAAGCAAAGGCAAAAAGCTATCGTTCATTATGCAAGAAATAGGAAGGGAGATAAATACTACCGGATCCAAAGCATACGATTCCGAAGTTCAGAAAAGTGTGGTATTAATGAAAGATGAATTAGAGAAAGCAAAAGAACAGGTACTCAATGTACTGTAGGAAAAATACCATTCAGCGCACTTTTTATAGCAAGGTACTACCATTATCTTTGCATTCAAATTATTCTCTAGTGAAGTACTTTATCATTATTTTCGTTGCTTTTGTTATTACTTCTTGCAATACCATTGATGTTTATGAACAGACAAAAACTTTTCCAAAACACAGTTGGAGCAGCAAGGAAAAACCAACATTTTCTTTTGAAATTAAAGACACCACTTCCTTGTACAATGTGTTCTTTGTACTAAGGCACGAAGATGCATATAGTTACAATAATATTTGGGTAGTATTAAAAATGAAAGGACCGGCAGATTCTGTAACCATCCGGCGTGAATTTATTTTGGGTAACAGTCAGCACGGTTGGCTTGGTAGTGGCATGGATGACATCTTTGAACATCGTGTTCCTTTTAATTCAAAGGCTGCCGCATTGACCAAAGGCAAATATACTTTTACCATACAGCAGGACATGCGTGAAGATCCGTTGGATCACATTTTAAGTGCTGGAATAAGAGTAGAGAAAGCCAAATAATAGTTCACTATAAATCTTCATTTATGCTGCGGATAAAAAAGCTCTCGACAATCACTGCAGTTTTTTGGTTTTTACTTTTGTACATAGTTGCTGCACTGGTGTGGTGGTTTATTTCTCTTCATCAGCAAAATGAAAGAATGTCTGGCATGTTGATCAGCGAATTAAAACGTGACGATGTAGGATATGTGTCTACTGTTGAAAAAATTGAAGACTCCCGGAAAAGAAAAAATGCGCAGTATCTTAGCGAAGGGCTAACTTTTTTAATTGTAACGCTAATAGGAGCGGGATTTGTTTTTAGAGCAGCCAGACGTAGGTTGCGGCTTTCTCAGCAGCAGCAAAACTTTATGATGACGGTTACCCATGAATTAAAGACTCCGCTGTCTGTTGCCCAACTCAATCTTGAAACTTTACTAAAGAGAAATCTAACTGAAGAACAGCAACGAAAATTAGTGTCTGCCACCATGCAGGAAGTGTCAAGATTAAATACGCTATCTAACAATATTTTATTGGCCTCCAGAATGGATGCAGGCGAATACAAATCTATCAAGAGCAGTATAAACCTAAGCCAGCAGGTAAGAAAAGTTTATAATGATTTTGTAGCCCGATATCCTGAACGGCCATTTACGATTGAGTTAACAGAAGACATTTATTTAAACGGCGAAGCATTATTGATTGAATTGTTGTTTAGCAATATCATTGAAAATGCTTGCAAATATTCTCCCCGATTTTCCCCTGTTTCTGTAACTTTAAAGAAAGGAATCAAGTCAGTCGTATTTTCTGTTTCAGATGAGGGTTCAGGAATTGCTGACGAAGAAAAATTGAGAATTTTTGAAAAATTTTATCGTGTTGGGCATGAGTCTGTAAGGACTGCAAAGGGAACAGGATTGGGACTTTTTTTATGTAAGCAAATAGCCAATGACCACCATGCAGATATTGTTGTTTACAACAGAAAACCCCAAGGTTCAATATTTTCTGTTACATTTAAATTATAAAATAGCATGGTAAGAGAAAATAAGAAAGCAAATATTTTATTGGTTGAAGATGAGGAAAATCTTCATGATGCACTGAAGCTAAATCTGGAGTTGGAAAATTATGAAATAACCTCAGCCTATAATGGTGCAGAAGCACTTAAAGCTATAAAGGATGAATTTTTTGATTTGATCATCATGGACATCATGTTGCCTCAGATAGATGGAATTACGGTGACAGAAACAATAAGAATTCAGGGAAATGATGTACCCATTTTAATATTAAGCGCAAAAAATACAAGTTCAGATAGGGTATTGGGTTTGAAAAAAGGAGCCGATGATTATATGGTGAAACCATTTAACCTTGAAGAACTCTTGTTAAGAGTTGAAAAATTGATTCATAAGAACAAGAAATTTCTGGAAAAAGAAACAATCATTGAGATTTATGAGTTTGGTTCAAACAAAATTGACTTCAAAGCACAGGCTGCTATTACCTGGAACAATAAAAATATTGCCCTAAGTAAGAAAGAAATTATGCTGCTAAAGCTTTTGATTGAAAATAAAAATGATGTGGTAACTAGGGAAAAAATTCTTCAATCTGTATGGGGTTATAATGTTTATCCCACTACCAGAACTATTGATAATTTTATTCTAAACTTCAGAAAATATTTTGAAAAGGATAGTCGGAATCCAAAGTATTTTCAATCCATAAGAGGGGTAGGTTATAAGTACGTAGAATAAGCGATTAATCCTTTTCCAGTTGTACCAGGATGTCTATTGCATTTAATCGGTCTTGCATGGCTTCTTCTAAGTTAAATATGGGCGTGTATCTTGCCATATTGCACCTGTCGTTTAGTTCCTTCAACTTTAATAATGATTGGGATTTCTCTGGATGTTGATTGCTATAAGTGGCTAATTGGTTGAGTTCGATATTGAATTTTGATTTTGAGAATCCTTGCAGGTGTTGGCAGAGTTCTTTATAGAAAACAGGTCCATTACTTACAGGATCAAGTGCCCTGATTTTGAAAAGGTAATCTTCTTCTGTTATGTTAAATATTGCTATTGACTCAGAAGGTGTCGGTATTTTATTGGACATTTTTGGCTGCACTTGAGCACTTCTTTTTGCATTCATCCAAAAAATAATGATCAATATGCCCAGAATGGCAACTCCGATAATCAAATACAATGGGTTTTGAACAAACGGTACATTGGTAAGCGAAGCGTTCTTAAAAATATGCTTACTTCCTTGTTCAATTGGTAAGCGAAATGGTTGTGTTGATGTTGATTTGTATTGACCGGTTGCAGGATCAAGAAAGTTGAAAGTTATTGGAAGAATAATATAGGTTCCTTTTTTTTCCGCAACAAATGGGTAGGTAAACGATTTGACAACTTTTATTGGGTAGAACGATTTGTCCTCTTCCGTTTTTTCTGTTGCTTCAAATCCTTCCATGCCCTTTGGCCATTCAATATTCGGTGCAGATACATTTTTGAGATTTCCCACCCCAAGCACAAAAACCGTTAGGAAATTATTGGTTGTTGTTGTTAACGTTTCATTTCCGGCCGAAAGCTGAATATCAAATGAACCGATAGCTCCGCTAAATTCATTTTTGCTAGCAGATGGAAATGCAGGAAGCTCTTTTACTTCTATTGTCTCAGGTTTATTCTGAAGGGTTACAGATTGTTCTGCAACCGGAACGTTTGGATTACCGCCAAATATATCTCTGGTATTTAATTTTGAAGCATCGAAAAATGATACAGTATTATCGACACTTGCAGAAGGTAAAACAAGTGCGCCTGCATTCAACGGTATTAATTGAACTTTTCTGATCACAAAAACATTGTATTCTGTACCGTTTATTCTTTCTATTTGCGAGCTTATTTCATTCTCAGTTAGTTCTACAACAGTACACCCCGTAAACATAGGTTGTTTGGCTACTTTTGATTTCGATTTTAGTCGGGTACACAACTTATAAGTGGCAAGAATGGGTTCGCCTACAAAACACGATCTTTTATTTACTTCCAGTTTTATGAGAATGTTGTTTCTTATTTTATCCAAAGCGTTTTCACCTTTCTTTAAATATTGAGTAGAAGGTATTTCATCGGTCATAGCAAGCAGATCGGCAAGTGCGTTGTTAGCTTGCGGTTGCACGGGATTTGCTCTTGTTATATGGGCTACGTTTTTTACTTCTACTACTACCGGGTTACTTGTTCTTGGTTTGTTGTTTATGAGGGCAGTTGCGCCTGGAATTACCTGCTTTCCAAGCATCTTGGGTTGTAATATGACGGAATACGATGTTTGTTGTTTGAGCAAATTACCAGTAATAATGTTTGTGCTGCTCATGTTAGGTCCGGAAATAACTACCCAATTTGTAAATGCAGGCATTCTAAATTGATCAATAGATACATCGTCCGCAATATATTCTACCTCTAAAACATCATTTTTGCCTAAAACAGCAGATCCGGTTTTGGTAGTAAATGATTGTGCAGATGCGATAGTGCTATGCAACGCTAAGAGCAACAGACAAAAAGAATATAATTTTACCATACTGTACAAAAGTAAAAGTAATCATTAGCTATTGGTGTTATCTAAAGCAATGGTTAAAAAAATATAACATCAGGTTATGGATCAATAGATAGGCTATGAAAATAAGGCAGATTCAATAATTTTAGGTTTAGCGTTATTTTAATAAATGAAGCCCCCGTAATCATTGATAAGTATAAAATGTAGGCTTGATTGAGTATGGATTTGTTCAAAAACTTATTGGTAAATATATTTTTAACCCATCCTTTTCAGGCACTTTTTTGCTTGGCGTGACGAATGTATTTTTGCCATGTGGATTAGTATATCTGGCGCTGACGGGTGCATTGGCAGCAGGAACTATCGAGGGATCAGCATTCTTTATGATTGCTTTTAGCTTAGGTACTTTTCCAGCAATGTTTTTACTATCGTACTTTGGAGTTTTCATTATCATAAGCACACGAAACACCATACGCAAAACGGTACCGTATGTAGTAGCATTTATGGGCCTGTTGCTTATCATGCGGGGTGTGGGTCTTGGTATTCCTTATCTCAGTCCGTCAATAGCTATTAGCAACGGACATGTGGAAAGTTGTCACTAGCTGCTGTAAATAAAAAAGCTACTCAAATGCAAGTAGCTTTTTTATACTAACATTTCTTTAGATACTACCTCTTTCTTCCAGACCATTCATCTATTCACAGGGTGTGTTTCACTTGCAATCTTGCACATAATGTAGGCTAGGTTGAAGACACCTAACGCGACGTAAAAAAATAACATTACAACACATTAAACTCCCGTATATTTATAATTAAATTATTTCTCATGAAAACATTTATCATAACCTTGTTGCTAATGCCTATTGGCATATATGCACAAACCGGCGGCACTTGGACAGCTACTTCACTTACCAATGCCCCAAAACCACGAACAGAAAGCAAAGCCGTGTGGAC
>JANMZN010000171.1:0-5817 GCA_031383285.1 Segetibacter sp. | reverse complement strand
GTTTTATGGTATTAATTAAATACGAAAATTGGTTAAACTTTTTTTAATGAAAATATAAATCATCATGTTTCCACATGTTGCTAATGCTAATATAGCTATATATATTTAAAAGAAGTTTATTTTATTTTTTATTGTGGAGATAGATGTGTAGGAGGGAAGATAAACATTAAACAGAAGGGGGGGAGAGATTGAAATAAGGTAATAAAAGATTTGTTGTCATAAAAAAGAGGCCCAACATAAAGCCTCTTTTTTTAGAAAATCGGTTTACATTTTTAACCTTCTGACGTAATCGGATCTAGAAACACAATTTGTGTAACTGCTTCCAAATTGAGAGGTCCATAAATGTGTGGATATTCCTCTTCGTGGGTTTTTGCCATTTCAAATTTTAGAGGATGCAATACCCTTGAAGGATCAATAACCAACTTAACCAGATTTTCATGGTGTTTAAAATGTCTTTGTAATACGCCATCCAATTGACTTTCGGTAGAGCAATGAATAAAGCCGTCTTTTACAAATGCATCGGGTTCATACATTCCCCTATCTTGGGCTCTTTCCCATTCGTCCAAGGTTGTAAGGTGAAAAATTACTGGAGTTTCCATTTTGGTAGGTTTTAATTATAAAATTCTGTTTACTTTATTTTCAAGCATCATGCAGTCTGCCAATACCATTGCAGTTACCGCTTCTAAAACTACAGGTACTCTTAATGCGATACAAAGGTCATGTCTTCCTTTTATAGAGAAATCTTCTGGTATACCGGTTTTCAGGTTTATGCTGTGTTGAATTTTGGGTGTAGAAGAAGTAGGTTTGATGGCAATTCTAAACACCATTTCGTTTCCATTAGATAAGCCTCCAACTATACCTCCAGCATGGTTTGATTTTGTTTTGCCTTCAGTATTTTCAATGGCATCATTGTGTTGGCTCCCAAACATTTTTGCAGCTGGAAAACCTGTACCAAACTCTATTCCCCTCACAGCAGGAATGGCGAAAACGGCATGGCTAATTAATGATTCCAATGAGTCGAAAAACGGTTCTCCAAGTCCGGTAGGTAATCCAGAAACCGTACATTGGACAATACCACCTACGCTGTCTTTTGCATCAATAGCTTTTTGTAGTCCTTTTTCAACGTCAGATTCTCCCCCTACTTCTACTGTTTCTGCGTTTACGGTTATACCTACAAGCAGTTTTTTAGCAACAACGCCTGCAGCTACCAAAGCTACTGTCAGCCTTCCGCTAAAATGTCCTGATCCTCTATAATCTTCATATCCACCATATTTTTGGGTTGCTACCAAATCTGCGTGGCCCGGCCGTGGAATTTCCTTTTGCTTTTCGTAATCCGTGCTACGTGTATTATTATTTTCAAAAGTAATGGTGATAGGTGCACCGGTTGTTTTATCGTTGAAAACACCTGAGATGATGTGTGGAATATCATCTTCTTTTCTTGGGGTAGTTCCTTTGGTTCCGCCTTTCCTTCGCTCAAGGTCTACTTCAAAATTATCCATGACCAAAGGCAAACCCGCAGGGCATCCGTCTATAATCACTCCGACGGCTGCACCATGAGATTCTCCAAGTATTTGTATTCTAAAGATCCTGCCGAAACTATTCAAGCGCTGTTGTTTTAATGGTGATAAAGTTACTTAACAAATATACGCACACCTAACTTTTCTAAATGATGATAAAAATCAGGGTAAGACTTGTTTATGGCCTGCGCTTCTTCTATAATTGTAGGTCCATCCGCTTTTAAAGATGCAATAGAACATGCCATGGCTATTCGGTGATCGTGGCGAGAATGGACTATGGCTGTACTAATTTGATCGCCACCAACAATGGTCATTTCATCACCGTTCAACTCAATTGTTACATTCATTTTCATAAATTCTTCCTGCAAAGTCATGGCTCGATTGCTTTCTTTGTGTGCAAGCCTGCTTACTCCCTTAATGACAGATTTTCCTCTACAATATGAAGCCAATGCTACCAAAGGGGGAAACAAGTCCGGGCAATCTGAAGCATCGAAATAAAATGGGGAAAGGTTGGTTCCTTCTGCTACTTCTATCTGATCTTCTTTTACTATTATTTTGCAGCCTGTTTGCATTAGCGGATCTAAGATACTGCAGTCAGCTTGTGTTGAATGGATATCCAATCCTTTAACTACGATATTGCCTGCAATGGCACCTGCCACCAACAAAAAAGCCCCATTACTCCAATCGCCTTCTACCGTATAATCAATGTTAGATGAATGCTTTGGAGTTGGAGAGAAAGTAAATTTTTCATATTTATCGTTTATTGGAATGGGTAATCCAAACGCTTTCATTACTTGAAGGGTAAGGTCAATGTAAGGTTTGCTTTTTAGTCCTTTTACTTTTATGGATACTTGTTCATCAACAGCCGAAGCAAATGCCATTAAAAAACCAGTTAAATATTGAGAGCTGAGCGATCCGTCCATCTCTATGTCCATTGGTCGAAGTGGGCCTTTAATCTCCATAGGCAGTTTGCCTCCGGTAGATTGAATATGAACATGTAGTTGAGGCAAAATTTCATCAAAAATATCCATTGGCCTGGTAAGAATGGTTCCGCTGCCACCAATATGGACGGTTGTATTTGCCAAAGCAACGATAGGAATAAACATCCGGGTAGATAAACCACTTTCGCCACATTGGATAGTTGCGTTTGTAGGATGCACGCCTGAACTCGTAATGGAGATACTGCCATTTTCAGTTTTGGCAATGTCCGCACCAAGTGCCTGAATGATGCTTAGCGCTGCAAGGTCATCATTACTTTTGCCTGGATTATGAATGGTATGTACACCCTTGGTTAGCAATGCGGCTGCACAAGCCCGCTGCATACAACTTTTGCTTGCCGGTGCTACAATAGTTCCTGATACAGTAGATGGATAAAGTGTTGCGATCATTGATTATGCGAAATAAATGTAAGTGAACTAAAGTAGCCTATTTATTTCAAAATGTTCTGAATGAATAGGGTAAACTTTGTTGCAATAGACGAAGGGCTTAAATCCTACCAACAACCTATAACATTTTCGATATTTATCTCGATAAATACAATTATAAATATATTTGCGCAACTCAAAAGTTGCATATATATTTACAATCTATAGGTTGAGTAATTAAATTAAAAAATGAAACAAGACATTTTTCAAGCCATAGCTGACCCAACCCGAAGGGCTATCTTAACTTTCATTGCCATTCAGGCATTAACCCCTAATGTAATGGCCGAAAAATTTGATATGAGCCGACAAGCAGTATCAAAACACATTAAAGTTTTACAGGATTGCGGATTGATTAAACCTGAGCAATCTGGTAGAGAAATCTATTATCATTTTAATCCAAAAAAAATGCAAGAAATTGACAATTGGTTAGCTCAATTCAGGAAACAATGGGAAACCCAATTTAATCAATTAGACAAGGTTTTAGCATCAATTAAAAAACAGAAAACATGAAATCGAATATTTCTGAACAACAAGCATTAAATAATGATGAAGTGATTAAGAGCAATTTGCTCTTTGACTTTTCTGTCGACAAATCAACTAACATGATTTTCGTAAATAGAGAATTTGCCGCTGAACTTTCTCTAGTTTGGGACGCTTTTACGAAAAAAGAAATCTTAGATCAATGGTGGGCCCCAAAACCATGGATTTCTAAAACAAAATACCTGAATTTTAAAGTCGGTGGACGGAGATTTTATGCAATGTGTAGCCCAGAAGGACAAGAGCATTGGTCAATTCAGAACTACACGGCCATCTCGCCAATAACAAATTTAAAATTTACTGATGCATTTACTGACAAGGATGAAAACATTAATTTAGATTTTCCAAGTTCCGAATGGGATTTAGATTTTGTAGAAATGAACGGCGTTGCAACAGTGCGCATTCGTATAAAACATACAACGCTTGCAGCTTTGGAACAAAATGTTCAAATGGGTTTTCAAGCAGGCTTTACAATGACATTAAACTACTTAGATCATTTATTAACCCAAATAAAAGAAAGAAAATAAAATGATAAAACAAATTTATCCATGCTTATGGTTTGACGGACAAGCCAAAGCAGCAGCAGATTTTTACTGTTCAGTATTCAAGAGATCAAGATTGGTTTCAGAAAACTCAATTGTGGTAATTTTTGAACTTAACGAGACAAAATTTATGGCATTAAATGGCGGACCACATTATAAGTTTTCACCTGCAAATTCTTATGTGGTTGAATGCGATACACAGGAAGAAATAGACCATTATTGGGAGAAACTTGGCGAAGGCGGAACCTATAATAAATGCGGTTGGCTTGATGATAAATTTGGTGTGGCTTGGCAAATTGTCCCTTCAATTTTAGGTAAATTAATGAACGATCCAGAAAAAGCACCCAAAGTAATGTATGCTTTTATGCAAATGACAAAATTCGACATTGAAAAATTAATAAACGCTTAAAAAATAAAAAGTATGCCACAAATTAATCCATACATCAACTTCAATGGAAATGCTGAGGAAGCATTCAATTTTTATAAATCAGTTTTTGGTGGAGAATTTTTAAAGATCACTCGTTTCAAAGAATTATCTAGTCCGGAGTTTCCAATAGATGAAAATGAGGCAAATAAAATAATGCATATCGCTTTGCCTATTGGCACTAACATTTTAATGGCCAATGACGTACCGGAAAGTATGGGACGAGTAAATGAAAACGAAAACAGAAGTAAAATTTCAATAAGTGCAGAAAGTCGGGAAGAAGCAGACAAATTATATAGCGGACTTTCTGCAGGCGGAAATATTGAAATGCCAATTGCAGACAGTCCCTGGGGTTCTTATTTTGGAATGTTTAGAGATAAATATGGTATTGAATGGACGGTGGACTTTACACCAAAAGACAGCTAAAAAATATAAATGGGTAAGAAAAAACAGATTTCATCTTTGGTTCAGAACTTCAGTGTAATATTTTCAGCTTTCTTGCGACATTAAGTTCAGTTGTGTTTGGGGGCAATCAAAATTCCTAATGCCTAACCTATGGCAAATCATTTTCGTTTTATATATTGTATCTTTCATAAATGGAAACAAAACCAAAATAGCCATTAAAACCAACCTTAGATTATGACACAAGAACAAAGAACATTACCCAAATGGATACTTATTGTTTCTGGCATTTTTGCTGTAATGGAAGTGTTAGTAAGTATTTCATTGTGCATTGTACCGCAATCGGTTTAGAAACTGTTGACCTTACTGCAAATGGTGTTTACTACATCATTTATTTGTGGGCAGCGCGGCAATTTGCGCTTGGTTTTATATTTGCATTTGCAACATTTAAGAAATCAATTCCGATGCTTACCATAGCATATGTTTTCTTTTTAGTAATGTTTGTTGGTGACTTCTTTATTGGAATCTTACAAAAGGAAAATTCAATGATCATTAGTGCTGTAATAATGTGCCTAATTGCTTCAACAATGCTTTATTTTATCAATAGGAAAAAATAAATCATTTTGTTGTACGTCACCCTAAACGACATCCTCCAAACATTTAAGCATCCATGACTTTTTCGACACGACCCCACGCTATTTTTAGCACATTGCAAGGCACACAGACCCCTCAAACTTACAAAAAAAAATACCAACGCACAGCCCACCGCACCCCAGCTGACGACTATATATCATCATTTGTTCGACACTTAAGCAATAAATCTTTACTCAGTGTCTTGTCCTGAAATAGGTTTACACTAAAAAGTGTAAAACATGGACAAAAAAATCATTCAAAAAGCAGGTAAATATTTTACCGAAGACGAGAAACACAAAATCATTCAGGAGTTGATTTCGACCCAAAGAACTAAAGCA
>JANMZN010000134.1:0-12346 GCA_031383285.1 Segetibacter sp. | reverse complement strand
TAAAACCGCTGGTACCATTATTGGCGACAATGTGGATATTGGTGCTAATGTCTGTATCATCGGAAAATTAATGATTGGCAGCAATTCCACCATCGGTGCGGGATCAGTTGTGGTAAAAAATATACCTGAAAAAGTAGTAGTAGCAGGAAATCCAGCTCGCATTATTAAAAGCTTATAGTTTATATACTTACTGGAAGTTGAATTCTTTCAGGTAGCAATAACCTGCACTTAATGTTGAGTTTTTTTTCCAATAGCACCCGGTTGCATTTTTGTAGCATTTACCAAACAGATGATTCTTTGCAAAAACACCTATTTCCAGTCATTTTACATGTAATCATAACAACCAAATAATATTGATCTCTCGCTGAAATTAGCCCATAGAAAGTACCAAATTTTATATGAAAAATTACTTATTAAATTAGAATTTTGTGCTGCGTCAATTAAAGTAACCTTCCCAAATTTTAAAAAATCATCAAGTACTTATCTTTAACCCTTGGCTCATAAGAATTGAATTCTTGCTAAACCTATTTTATTTACCGGATCAAATCATATATAATAGCGACATCAGTTGAAGTACACCTTGAAATGCCAATTACATTTACTTCAAAAGTTCCGACTCATTAATTTGCTAATTTGTTATAAGAATTTGATGCATCCCAAAAGATTCTATATTGCAATATAATTTTTTTCCAATGACACTGCTAAAAAAGGCAACGGTGGAAACAAATAAAATTGGATTACCAACATAGGAACTATTATATCCTTCAACTGCAGTAGGTGATTTTTTTAGCTTAAAATTTTAAGTAACCAAACAGTAAAACAAATTCAAAAATTTCACGCTGTTTACATAATGAAATAAATTTTATATTTTATAAATAATAAATACGAAATGGTAATCCAATCTAATTGATATGCCCTATTTCTGTTTCAATAAGCATATGCTATACTTTGAAGTAATAGACGATTTCAATAATATTCCTTGCTGAGTTTTAGATGGATATACACTCCATTTGCATTTCAACTCCTTTATTGGCCTCAAAAACAAATCTTCTAAAGCTTTACAATATCAAATAGTTATGTCTCGAAAAAAAAAATTAACGTTTCATTATTTTAATTACCTTCGGATTTGCTAACGGGAAAATCTCCTAAAGAACAGTAAAAGAATAACCAATTATTTGCTAGCGTTTATTATCCTTGGAACCCATAAGATTGAAAAATAAAATAAAAATTAAATGTAAAAATCGCTCTGAATTTTCATTTTTTGCTTTCTAAATATTTTTTAAATACTAATGAACTGCTTTATGATCAAAAATTTATTCACCATATTTCCTAAATCTCAAATCAAATTTATGACGCCCAACCAACTGCCACAGCAAGGTAAAACGATGTTACGCTTGTCCGCAACCCTCTTTTTTGTTTGTAGTTATTTAGCTGGAATGAGCCAAACCGTTACAGGTTGGCAACTAACCGGCAACCGCGGCGTTTCTGCGGTTTCTTTTGTAGGCACCACTGATGGTGCACCACTTCGTTTCGGAACCAAAAATACCGTGAAAATGTTGTTGGACTCTGTTGGAAGGCTTGGTGTAGGAAACCTTACTCCTGCATACACTTTGGATGTTACAGGGCAATTCAGGCTAACCAATGGTACGCAAGGCGCAGGCAAGGTACTTACGTCCGATGCCAATGGAGTAGCCTCATGGCTAACGCCGGCTTCTAACCCATGGGCAACAAGCGGCAATAATTTATACAATCTAAATACAGGTAGAATAGGAATTGGTACCGTTGCACCCAATGCATTATTGGATGTAAATGGTGACATTCTTGTGAATGGTATATCTATAGGAAGAGGTACTAGCCTTTTCAATACCGTTGTAGGGGGATTGGCAATGCCTGCAAATACAACAGGCATCAATAATACAGCAGTAGGTTATTCCTCATTGAATGTAAACACAACCGGACTTAACAATACGGCTTTGGGTGCTTATGCTTTATCTAAAAATGTAGCCGGTTTCGAGAATACAGCAACGGGTAATGGAGCTTTACAAAAAAACACCTCCGGTAAATTCAACACAGCCACCGGACATTTTGCATTGAACAGCAATACAACAGGCAACAGGAATACTTCAAACGGAGACTCTTCTTTATTTGCTAATACTAGTGGAAGTTCAAACAGTGCGTTGGGTATGCTCGCATTGGTTAGAAATGTGAACGGTCAGTTTAATACAGCGGTAGGGCAACAGGCTTTACAATTTAACAGGTCTGGATCAAACAATACAGCTATCGGCTACATGGCAGGCACATTCGGCAAAGACTCCGCTATTCTTGTCAATGCTACAGCTATCGGTGCCAATGCCAAGGTCGCAAGAAATAACAGCCTTGTATTAGGTGACAACGCTAATGTAGGTATTGGCAATTCATCCCCAACCGCAAAATTGGATATTGTTGGTCAAATTAAAATTGTTGATGGATTTCAGGGAAATGAAAGAGTATTAACCTGTGATGCAAATGGATTAGCACGGTGGAGAGTGGCCCCGGGTTCTCTTTGGAGAATGGTGGGCAATGATGCGTTTTATAATTTTCCTGGAAATATTGGCATAGGAAACAATACACCCATTTATAAATTAGATGTGAACGGGACTTTTAATGTAGAAGTTGACAGTGCTAAATTCTATATACCAAATTGGAGCAATGTCGGCGACCCAGTAGTAATCAGCGGTGTTTTTGAAGGTAAAAATGATAAATCACCTCAGGTTCGTTATCAAACAGCTTCTAATTTTTATGATGTTGGCTTAAACGGAACAAAGGACTACACAATAGAAGAAAATGACTTTCCGGTGGTAACCCTTAAGCAAGGCGGCAACCTGGGAATAGGCACTACAACTCCATTGGAAAGATTAGATATCAATGGCAATCTGAATTTCTCTAACTCAACACTCCCCGTCAACATTATCAATGAAGTTGGGGGCACTGATCCGGTTATGAATTTAGGTGTAAATTTCAGAGGGAGTAATGTAAACCAGGCCTACCGTGGTGGTGCTTATAGATTAGATGCAAGAGATGGGGCAGCTTTGCACAACTGGTTTGCAAGATTACCTAATTCTGCAAGCGAAGATGTTGTAATGGCATTACGCGAAAATGGCGGACTATCTGTGGGCTCAACTTTTTCAGGATATAGCGCACCGGATAATGGCGCAATAATTCAAGGAAACGTAGGAATAGGAAATACAAACCCAGGTTATAAATTACACGTCGCAGGTGACATATATGCTGATGGGGGATATGTGAGAGTGTCAGGTAATGCAGGATTGTATTTTGAAAATTGGGGTGGTGGATTTTATATGAATGATAATTCATGGATAAGAACAAATAATGATAAAAACGTTTGGGTAGGTAACGGGTTATTAGGATCTGCGGGTGGGCTTACAGCTGGCTATGGAGGAACAACTCCGAGCTACGGCGGTGCTATCATTGCTGGTAATGTGGGGATAGGTAACAGCTCTCCTAAAAGTAGGTTTAATGTAACTGGAGGTTATTCGATATTTGATGATAATAGTAGCGTAGGTTCAGGAGGGTTTGTTAGAGGTTTTCCCATATCTGATAATGCTGGAGGGATGCTTGTAGGAGGGAATTTTACCGGAGGTGAGGGCGAATGTGACCTTGTGAATATAGGCCCTGCGGGCACAAACAGAGGGTTTACATTTCACTATGTAAATAATAACACATACTTTGGGCTGCTTAAGATAGAGCAGAATGGTACTGTACGTGCCAACTCATTTACCAATTGGTCTGATAAACGTTTAAAGAAAGATTTTAAACAGCTTAATGATGAATACGCGAAAAAGCTTTTATCGGTAAAGTCTTACACTTACCACTACGATGCTGAGGCCATGTTAAAACAGCACATCGCCAGCGATGACAGAACCCATTATGGTGTGGTAGCACAGGAATTAGAAACCCTTTTCCCAGAAATAGTATATACAGACAATAATGGTCTCAAATCAGTAAATTATACAGAGTTGATTCCTGTGATTATTCAATCCCTTCAAGAACAACAAAAGCAAATTGACACCAAAGATGCCACCATTACCAAACAACAAGAGCAAATAACTGATTTGCAATCGCAAATGAAAATGGTGCTGTCAAGGTTAGATGCTTTACAAACAACGCAGGAAGCATGCTGCAACATGGCACCTAAAACCATTGTAAGTGAGCAGCCTATCAGTTTGTCAACGGCTTCTTTAGATCAAAACATTCCTAACCCACCGGTTAACCACGCTACCAAAATTGGATACAATATACCTAAAGGTGCAAGAAAATCAGAAATAGTCATCACTGATAATTATGGCAAAAAATTAAAAGCTATTTCGTTAAATGTAACCGGCAAAGGCAGTATGAATATAGATACCCGTGGATTAACACCCGGCACCTATTCTTACACCCTGTTGGTAGATGGTAAAATGATAGATACCAAACAAATGGTTGTTGGCACAAATTAAAAAATAGTAGGTAGGCAGCTTTTTGCCTACCTACTATTTTAAAACTATATCACCATGTTTTTAGTTTTTCAAATAACTAACCTGCTGGAAAAGTCTCTCCTTTTACAATTTGTTCAAAAAGGCTATTTCCATAAAATTATGTCAACTACATAAATTGACTATTATGAAAAAAATTATCATTCTCGCTATATTATTTCTATTTTTTGCTACTCAAAATAATGCTCAGGCACCCGTTTTTGGTAGTGGACCGGGGCCACAAGAAATTAACAGCCCAGGAGATTATTATTTTGTCCCTCCTCCGGGTGTTACCACTTTTACTGTAGAGCTATATGGAGCAGGCGGTGGTGGCAATCCATATACCGGTTGGGGTGGTGGTGGTGGTGCTTTTTCACGAGGTAAATTTACGCTTGACTACTCAACCGGAAATGGATTGATTTACATACATGTTGGCAATGGTGGTACTTCTGCAAAAAATGGAGAATCAACGATTGCAAGTTGGAAAAATTCGTCTGGCAAACTAATTCCTTATGTAATTGCCAACGGCGGTGCAGGATCGCCTTCTTCACTTGGAAATGGTGGAGGTGGGCCGGCTTCATTACAGCTTCCTGATGTTACAGACTACTATTCAAACAGAGGGGGTAATGCTTCCTATAGAACAAACGGATATTATGGTGCAGGTGGTGGCTGTGCAGATGCAAATGGCAGTTATGATGCGCCAACCCCATCAGGGGCAAACTGCAATACAGGCGGCATATCGACTGCAGCAGGTAGTGGTGGCAATGGAAGTGGAACTGGTTGCAGCGTTTCTGCAGGTGGTTTTCCTGGTGGCGGTGGCGGTAGTGGAATGGGTTCGGGTGCTAAAGGTGGCAATGGTAGAATAGTTATTTATTGGGTTTGTCCCACCGCTTCAGATATTGGTCCATCGCATACGGTTCCTTATCCACAAGAAAAAAATCCGGATTATTTGATGGATGCATTAGGCACCTCACCAACCGGAAATGGATTGATTTATTCATGGGAACAAAGCCGCGATGGCGTAAATAGTTGGTCAGATGCTCCCAATTCTTCCAATGATATTAAATATGCATTACCAGAAGATTCGCTACTTAACTACTTTAGAAGAGTAAGTAATATCTGCAATGTAACAGGCTATTCCAATGTGGTAAAAATAAATGTTGTAAGAAAAGATACAGTCACTAGCCTTAACCCACTAGGTTCATTTGGCAGTATTCAAGGCCGCATTATATCCAAAGGCGGAAATCCTGTAAAAGGAGATTCTGTTTGGGTTAGAAAAGTATGGGATTTGAATGGCAGCCCCAAAGAATTTAGCTATTATGACACCACTAATGGGGATGGTGTGTTTACTGTAAAAAGGATTTTTTATGGCAAACAGGCAAATTTAGATGGAGATCCTACGGATGTCAAATTTTATGTAATGCCATTGAAATATGGTCATGTGTTTTCTAAGTATAGTTCGGATGATACTACCAATACAACCTTAAATGCATCCAATTATGATGTAGAATTGGCACCCATACAAGGCACTTATACATTTAAAGACCTAACTGCAGTAACAGTCATTGGCAGAACTTATCAGCAATGTGATGGCTGTATTCCACAAATACCTGGGCAACTAGTACAAAGAGGGTTGGATAGTGTTGTTATAAAAGTAAATGATTTGAATACTGGGTTAAAATCACAAAGAACATTAGATGATAAATACGGCATATTCAACTATACCGTAGAGGACATTACTCAAACCTACAGGTTTTCACCTTCTTATAAAAACCATAGTTTCGACACAACAGGCAATATCAATATTATCAAAACCAATAGAGATACAGTCTTAAATTTGAGAGATACAACTTCATTTAATATTTCAGGTACGTTTAAAGCAGGTTGTAATGAAATCATTGGAAAGGCTACTTTGCAATTTTCAGACATTCCACAAACTCCTGAAAGAAACTCTGTTTTCTTCTATAATGTAACTACACAAACAAACGGTAATTATATTGTCAGGCTTCCAGCAGGTAGGTATAAAGTCAAAATGCTAAACTTTACTCCCGCAGGTTCAGGAGCAGATCTAAAAGTTACCAATGTCACCAATTTCTTTAGTGGCGATTCTATCAGTACAGCTATCAATCCGGAATTACTGAAAGTTGACATCAGTACAACCAATGCGACTTTAAACCTAACTTATCAAAGGCCACCAACCATGCAGTTAGTTGGTTGGGATTCTGTTTGTAAAACAACCTACAATGTAGGTTTTGATGTATGGAATCAATTAACCACAAAACCGTTGCAGATAAAAGTTTTTCAAGGACCTGTAAGCAAAGGTTGCCCATTGGCGTATGACAGTGTCAAAATT
This sequence comes from Segetibacter sp., assembly GCA_031383285.1. GTDB lineage: Bacteria > Bacteroidota > Bacteroidia > Chitinophagales > Chitinophagaceae > Segetibacter. The sequence goes on along the minus strand of JANMZN010000134.1, from coordinate 5,482 downwards.
TTTACGACAGTACAAACCGATGGTGTTGAAGAAATATTTAAAGTGAAGGTTGATTCAACCATAGGCATCAATACATTTGGAATAGCAAAAGACACTCTAAAAGTTGGCGTACCCAATATTAATGGGGACTATACCAAATCTCTGTTTATAACTTATGTAGATAAATATGGAAGTATTGCGAGTATCAACAAAAAAGTGGTAGTAACCGGTAGCAGGCCACGTCCAGGACAAACCTTTGAAACGGTGTCGCCACTTATTCCATTAATGGTTGTACACGATCCTCCGGGAGATCAGAGTTATGCCAGATGGAAAAAAACAAGTACTACAGAAACTGCTATGCGGTTTTATGTAAACTCTTCCCAGGGAGCAACTATTTGGACCGAGGCAAAGGTAGGAGCATCATTTACTTCAGGGGTAGGTTTCGTAGCTCTTTTTGCTACAGACTTTGAGGTATGGGCATCCATAAATGCCAGCGCAAGTATTAAAGCTAAGAATTCTACCCAAACTGAATTAATTGTAAATACAGAAACCAGTGAAGAAATTAAAACATCTGCAGATGGTGGAGGAATTGGTTCTTCGGGGGATATTTTTTATGGCGGTGCTTTGAATTTAATTTATGGAACAACAGATGATATTCTATTCAGCAATTGCCAGGTGACAAAAAAAGCATCAGCAATTTTTGCCCCCAATAAAATCATGACTACTTATAGGTATTCAGAAACTGATATTAGGAATACAATTGCCAATTTAAAATTATTAGCCCTGCAAACTCCCTCTAGAGCAGACTCGCTAAATAACCAAGCAAATGTATGGCAGCAAGTATTAGATAATAATACTAGGAACAAAGCCAATGCAGCTTTTGTTGAAAATAAAACATTCACGGGGGGCGGAAGCTCTGGAGAAAGCACTATTAGTAGAAGTGTTACAGGCAGCAATACAGTTGAGTTTGGTATTGAAGTAGAAGCCTCATTGGCTCTTGAGTTGGGGCTTGAAATAGCTGGTAACGGTTTAAAAGGTGGTGTTACTGTAAACCTTCAAATGGAGGTAGGCGCAAGTTTTTCAAACACATCAACATCAGCTACTGAAATCTCCTATGTTCTACAAGACAAAGACGCCGGAGATAAATACACGGTCAATATTTCAAAAGATCCGGTATATGGTACTCCTGTATTTAAAACCTTAGCCGGTTTGTCAAGTTGCCCTCCCGAAGAAAATACAATTGCTAGGGATGAAATGACTATAGTAACTTCTGGCCCTTCAGAAATCAATGTACCTGCACCTGACAAGGTTACCAACTTTGATTTGATAATAGGTAACAACAGTATAGATCCCGGAGCCAAACCTTACAACCTTTTTGTAGTTGATAATGATGGAGCTTCGGTAAAAGCTGATGGTGTTTCTATAGGAGGCACAAGTGCATTATATGGAATACAGCCAATCCCACAGGGCGGCACTCAGATAGTAAATATCGAGCTTTCCAAAAGATTAGGAACTAATTCTCCTTTCACTTATAGAAATGTAAAATTTATTGTTACAGATGTATGTTCCAATAAATTGTATGATGCAACGGTTACCAAACAGCAGTTGGTATCAGTCAATTTTGCCAGCTCTTGTAGCAATTTAAATTTAGCAGAACCTACTGATGGATGGGTGGTAAAAACCTCCAATCAGAATAAACTCAACTTCTTGTTTGACGGCTACACACCAAGTGGATTAAACACCGTAGTAGTACAATACCGATTGACGGGAAATAGCACTTGGATAGATGCGACAAGTAGTACCACAAAAACTGCCGCTGATTTGGCAGGTACCACTTCATATACACTCGATTTGCCAGTAGCCGATCTGGTAGATGGAAAGTATGATGTAAGAATGAAATTAGTATGTACAAGTGGCATCATTTATACAAAGTCAGTTTCAGGATTAATAGACAGAAAGGCACCAGCCTTATTTGGCATACCGGATCCTACAGATGGCAATTACGAGCCAGGGGATATTATATCATTTAGTTATGATGAAAACATAGAAGTTTCAACAATAAATAGTGGCAACAAAGTACAGATGTACAGAATGTCAAACAACACATTAATTCCTACAACCGCTAGTGGAAATGGTAATAAGATCATCATTACACCATCGGTAAATCTGCAACAATACTTAGGCGATAGTGTGAAAGTGGTAGTTAGTAATATTTATGACATTTATGGAAATGGAACAACCGAACCGGATGTTTCCAAATTCACAATTGGAACTTTACCTCCAGTAATTTCACCTGCTAAACCGGTAAAAATATACAGTACGCCTATTTCAATGTTTGAAAATGGAGCTGGTGCTATGGAAGTACATTTCAAAATGGATGTTTTGCCAAAACGTCCTATTGTAAAAGTGAATTTCACCATTGGGGGAACTGCAATACTGAATACAGATTACACCGTTTCGATGGATACAGTAATAACAACTGTAAAAAATTCATCAACGGGCATCAATGAGCTAATTCCATTAATCAGCACCTTTAATGGTTCTCAGGGGTCAATTTACATCAATAGTTCTAGTGCAGAAGCTGTTCTTAGAATTACACCAATCAAGGACAGTACGTATGAACCTGATGAAACCATTACAATAAATGTGACAGCAGGTGGCGATTATAACTTAGCAGATTCCTTGAATACAACTGCTACTATCCTAAATGATGATTTGCAGCCTCCAGTCATAGTCTCAACCGGACCACTCACTTTCTGTACCGGAGAATCTGTAACGTTAACAGCAGAAACTCCCAACGTAAAACCGCGTTGGGCAACATCTGTCATTCGTTTCAGCAACCAATATTCTGCCAACGAATGGGGTTCAAAAAGGGCATTAGGCGCACCGGATGTATATCCTACATATGGCGACATTCAATATGCATGGTCGCCGACCAACCCCGACAATGCAAGAGAATTTTTGGAGTTGAGGTTTGCCAATCCGGGACCTATCAATTTCATCAATATCTACGAAACATTTAACCCGGGTGCTGTAGATACCGTGTATGTAAAAGATGCCACCGGGGCATGGCTGAGAGTGTATGCAGACAATGCTTTACCTGCAGATCAGGAAGCAAGAATTTTAAATATTCCCATACCACTGACTACTTTTAATGTTACAGACATTAGAATAGCCATGAACTCTGCAGCGGTTCCGGGCTTCAACGAAATTGATGCCGTTGGAATAGGTCTTGATACAACCTACACATCTTATCTGTGGTCCAATGGTCAAACAACAAAAAGCATTGTTGTAAACCAATCAGGAACTTATAAAGTGACTGTTAAAAATGGTGTTGGACTGGCTGCATCAAGCGACTCGATAAGAGTTGTGGTTATTCCACCTGTAAAGGCAATAGCAGGCCCTAAAAAAGTTTGCGTTGGCAAAACCATTCAGCTAAGCAACACTGTCACAGGGGGTGTATGGACGAGTGATAAAACCAACATTGCCACAGTGAGCAATAAAGGACTAGTTACAGGAAAGGCAGCAGGAAATGTAACGATCTTTTATTCAACACCTCCCAATAGCTATGGTTGTGCTAATGTTGCATCTATTTCCATTACTGTAAATCCATTACCAACTGTATCAGCAATAACGGGAACTACTAATGTATGCGTCGGCAAAACAACAACACTAAGTAATGCCACATCAGGTGGTACATGGTCAACGTCTGACACTTCGATAGCTGTAGTTACTTTAGCTGGAGTAGTGAAATCCAAAATTGCTGGCACAGTTACTATATCCTATACAACTGCGGCAAATGGCAATGGATGTACAAACGTTGCCTCTGTTGTTGTTACTATTAATGCACTGCCGGTGGTAGCAGCTATTACTGGGCCAACCAGTGTATGCGTAAATCAAACAATTACTTTAGCCAATGCAACAGCAGGTGGCGTTTGGAGTACAGGAGACTCAACCATAGCAACAATAAATAGCTTAACAGGGGTTACAAAAGGCAAAGTTGCTGGAGTAGTCAATATTTTTTATACAACAGCATCAAACGCAAGTGGATGTACAAATAGGGCTGTATTAAAGGTGACTGTAAATGGTACACCTGTTCCAGGAACAATTAATGGTGGCAAATCTATTTGCGTAGGTGCTTCATCACAATTATCAAATTCACTTTCTGGTGGTGTATGGAGTTGCACACCAACTAGCATAGCTACAATAAGTTTAACGGGTGTAGTAAGTGGTGTATCTACTGGAACTGCAACTGTAACTTACACCGTTACCGGCACAGGAGGATGTGTAAAGAGTATTTCTGCTTCAGTTAGCATTTTGGGCACTCCTGCCGTTTCTTCCATTGTAGGTACCAACAAGGTTTGTGTAGGTGGTCAAACTACATTGGGCAACGCTACATCAGGAGGCACATGGAGCAGCAGCGATACAGCAAAAGCTACGATAAATACTTCTGGAGTAGTGACCGGTCTATCGGCTGGAGTTGTCACCATCAGTTACACCACCAAACCAAATTCCAGTGGTTGTACAAGCAAAACCACATTGCAGTTTACAATAAATGGATTGCCTGTTTTAAGCAATATCACTGGTTCTAAAACCATCTGTGCAAACGGGACTACTCAACTTACAAATACAACCGCAGGAGGTTCATGGAGTTGTACACCGTCCAGCATTGCCACAATTAGTAATACTGGATTTGTAACAGCAAAAGCTGCTGGAACTGCAACCGTTACCTACTCTCTAACTTCTGCCTCCGGATGTTCCAATAGCATAAGTGCTCCAGTTGTAGTCAAAGGAATTCCAAATGTTGCTGCGATAACAGGTAGTAATAAAGTTTGCGTAGGGGGTGTTACCACACTTAGTACCACAACGACTGGAGGTTCCTGGAGCAGTAGTGATATTAATAAAGCAACCGTTAGTAGTACAGGCATTGTAATTGGAGTAGCAGTGGGTAATGCAACAATTAGTTATACCACTGCTCCAAACTCAAGTGGCTGTACGAATACAACTAGTGTTTTGATTACGATAAATCCACTACCTTCTGTTAATAATATCACAGGTACTAAAACAGTTTGTGTTGGAAAAACTACCAAATTAAGCAACACTACTACGGGAGGTTTCTGGAGTAGCAGTTCCAACTCTATAGCTACTGTTAGTAGCACAGGATTAGTAACAGGAGTAGCTATTGGTACTACTACCATTACTTATACCACGGCTGCAGATGCCAATGGTTGTACCAACAAAGTGAGTGTAACAGTCACAGTTACCGGACCATGTGCGCTACAACCCATTCTTGCTAAAGGAGAAGTATCTGCAATGGAAAGTACGAAAGCAGTATTGGAAGCAACCATCTCTCCTAACCCTGCTAGTCATATTTTTAATGTTCGGGTAAAAACTTCCAAGCAAGAAAGTATCAGCATTCGTGTAATAGATGTAAATGGGAAAATAGCATTCACCTCAAAAGGAATGTCCGGACAAACATTTACATTTGGGGAGCAGCTAAACT
>JANMZN010000103.1:0-6034 GCA_031383285.1 Segetibacter sp. | reverse complement strand
GCTGCCGGAGGCGTATGGTTAGAACAAGTGGCCAAAAAAAGATGGTACTGGACCCGATATGCGGCTGTGGCGGTTATTTTGTTATTGTTCACCGTTAGCATACCTGTACTGTTGCCTGTATGGACACCCAACCAATTGGCTGCCTACTACCACAAGTACGGCATTGATAAATCGGGCCTGCTGAAATGGGAAGATCTACAACAGCATCCCTTGCCGCAAGACTTTGCCGACATGCTGGGATGGCAGGAAATGGCGACAAAAGTATCTACCGTTTACCACCAACTGCCCGATAGCACAAAAGCTGCCACCCTTATCTATTGCCGAAATTATGGACAGGCAGGTGCCGTCAATTATTATGGACAACAATTGCCTTTTGTACTCAGCGATAATGGCAGCTTTCTACTCTGGATGCCTGATAAATTTCAAATAAAAAACCTGTTGTTTGTCGGCGAAAACATACCAGAAAAAGGAGATGAAGTGTTTGACCAATTTGAGCATGTAAAAGTCATGGACAGCATCACCAATCCATTAGCCCGTGAGTTTGGTACCAAGATCATATGGTATGAAAATGGAAACAACAAAGTAAACGGGATGATTGAAAAAGGGATAAAAGAAATGAAAGCACCGTTTATGAGGTAAGGAACAGGAACAGCTGCAAATTGTGGTTATAACATATCAGCCGCTTTGTCCGCGAGGGGCACTGTGTTGTTTACACAAGCCGTGGACAATGATTAGCATTCGAGGCATAGAAGAAAGAAACTTACAAGACAATTAGTCCACATTGTTACTTCGCCACCTGCATTGTCACTCCGTCACCTGCATTGTCACTCCGACGATAGGAGGAGTCTTCTTAGCACATGAAGCTTGGAAAGAAGACGATAGCAGGAAAAGAAAAATCGGATTGTCCTAACGCCAATACAAATGATTCACACTAAAAAGTTGATTTTTAATACTAGTATTTTTTGCTATATTTCGGATTGTAATATAAATTGTTGGGTTGGGTGAAATGCTACCTCGACTACCAAAATGACAGACAATACTATAAAACAGTTACCTTTGAAACTTAACTTTATGGACAAAAAATAAAATGGAAATTGAAATAAAAAATTTTGGACCTATTGACAATTTAAAGTTTGACTTAGATAAAGATTTGCATCTAATCTATGGACAAAATGCAATTGGAAAATCCTACGCAACATACTGTCTTTATTGTTTAATCAAAAACATTAAAAACAAAGCAATTAATAATAGGTATGCCTATTTTGAAAAGCCTGATGATAACTCTTTTGAAAAATTTATAAAAACAAAAGTAAAAACCCTAAAGAGCAATACACCCATAGACTGCACAAAAGATTTTTTGAAACTTGTTGACAACGAATTAAAGGAAGTAATTCTTAAGGGTTTACAAAACTCTCTACTTAACACCTTTTCATCCTTAAAAAACTTAAAAAACAGGTATTCAGACAAAAATTATGAACTTATTATTTCCATTTCTAAATCTGAAAAACTGACAATATTTTCAAATAACGATGGAGCATTGGACTTAAAATATATTGATAATTTCAAGAAAGTAGAAATTGTTCAAAAGCCTACTAAATCAACTAAATTTTCATTTTATGTAAATGATCTTAAAGCTTTTGGTAAGCCCACAGAAGAAGAATTTTACAATGAGTTCATAAGATATACGTTCACTAAAGTCAATCAAATACTTAGAAAGCTTGACTTTAATATTCGTGATATTTATTATTTACCTGCAAGTCGTTCAGGTCTTTATCAGGCATTAAATGCATTTACACCTATAATAGCAGAACTTACACAGAATAGGTTTTTTATGCAGAACAAAAGCATAGAACTTCCTTCTTTATCTGAACCTCTTGCAGATTATTTTATTGACTTATCGACAGTAGATAAGAAGCATATCAATAAAGAATTTGAAGGTGTAATTAAACTTCTTCAAAATAACATTTTAAGAGGCGAAGTTGAATACAACGAAAAAACAAAGCGAATTTTATACAAGCCTAATGGAATTGACCTTGAGCTAAATTTATCAGAGGCATCATCAATGGTAGCTGAGCTTTCCCCATTAGTTTTGTATTTTAAACATATCCTAAATAACAAATACGCATCAACAAAAGGTCGGGATTTCTTTTTTATTGACCAATATTATGACAATACAAATAGACGAAAAAAAGATAGAGGTTATGATATTCTGTTCATTGAAGAACCCGAAGCACATTTACACCCAGAGGTGCAGGTAGAGTTAATTGAAATATTTGCTAAACTATCTGAATTAAAACTAAAAATATTTATTACTTCTCACAGTAATTATATGTTCAATAAGTTGAACAATCTTCTTATAAAGAAAGAGATTGATAAAAAGAATATAATGGTTTATCATTTAATTAGAACAGAAGATGGAACAACAATAAATAGTGAAATGAAAGTAACGGAAGATGGAATTAATGATGATAACTTCCAAGATATTTCAGAAAAACTTTATAATGAACGATTAAATTATTTAGAGGAAACCGATGATAAAAAAAATTAAGGCCCATAAAGTTTTATCTCAACATATTGAGAATACCTGCTGCGAAAATGAAGTTTGTGTAACGTTTGATAATGAAGTTTCCCCTAACTCATATGTAATAATCAAGGTTGACAAGTTCTATAATTCACTTAAAATAAAATCTAGACCAGCATCTGTTGACTGTTTAATAATAAGAGAGTGTGTTAAGTCAGGCCACGGAATTACTTTAGTTGAATTAAAGAAAATTGAAAATTCAAAAGGTTTTACAATTGACAATATTAAAGAGAAATTTCAAACAACATTATTTGACTTCATAAAAACCAAGTTCAAAAATCCTCTTGACATTGATTATTCAGATATAAAGTTATTCTATGTTTCAAATAAGGAAATTTATAAACGTGACTTAGGTTTAAAGATGGAGGTTTTAATGAACGTTCGGTTCAAATTCAATGACAAAAACCTTATGATTATTCCAAGAATGCCTAATCCTACAATAAAAAACTGCTACTCATAGACAAAAGCACACACGCCCATTAACAAAGCTTTCGTTTAGCTCAACGGGCAAGAAATGAAACCGGTGTTGAACGGAACCTTTCCGTAGTAGTTGTTATTCTTCACCAACCACTATCGAAAAAACCCAGAACCTATTATCTTCTCCCCCTCCTTTTCTCCCACTCGTTCAACAAAGTCATTTTACATGCAGCATGATCCATTTTATGCTACAAAATGCTAAAATGGCGCTCCGAAATGCCAAAGTGGCTCCGGAAATGTCTTCGTACCGATCGGAAATGTCTTCGTACAGACCGGAAATGGTTTAGTACCGACCAAACAAGGCTTCGTAGAGACAGGAAATTCTATCGTACCGACCGAAAAAAACTTCGTAGCGACCGACAATATCTTAGTAGCGCAGGTTGATGCTTTAGTACTGCCAAACAGCATTTGCGTACGGGTCGCTTTCCTCATATTACCATCAACCTGGATAGCTATAGCGTGCCTTGGTACATTACCCCCGTTCGGGGAAAGCAACACAGATTGATGATACATTAAACTATTTAATAAATTTTTAACGTTTACGATTAATTACTAATGTAAAATATTTTTTTACTTTAGGTAACTAAAATTTATAACATGCGTACAAATCCTGTAAAAGCAAAGTACCACGATGCACTGTCAGACATGCTGCACAATGGTTTAGACCTTATTTCATTCGCCATTCGCGATTTGGCTGAGTTCACAAAAATGGGCATTGAACCCCCTTTTTTAGATGAACTAAAAACAGATATAGTAGAACTTCAAAATGCGCCTGATGACGTAGAAGTGCTAGGTGAGCAAACCCCCTTTACCGAGGAGAAAGTTGCACTGGCAGAAGAGATAAAAGATAACATACGTGCCATTATGCAGCGTGCAGAAAACAAATGGGGTACAGGTAGTGCCCGCTACAGGCAGTTTGGTACTAGCGGCCTTAGCGAATTGAATGATAATGACCTGGAGGATTGTGCCAGAAGAGTAGTGCGGGTGGCAGAGCGCAACCTTGCCGACCTGGCAGGGCTAACTACAAATGACTTAACTACATTGGCAACGCTTACTACTAATTTTCATACGGCTAAAGAATCGCAGCACGATGCTATAGCCAACCGCGATATAAAAACCGAAGACAGACAGATAACAGCTAACGACATCTACGATCGGCAAGTCATTATAGCCAATACCGGCAAGCGTATTTGGGAAAATAAAAGTGAGGCTAAGTACAATGATTATGTTATTTACGATACGCCCACTCCACCACCACCTACACCCCCTGCTTAGTCACTTTTTTTTATAAATAATCAAAACCGGTACCTGTGGGGCCGGTTTTTTTTGTCCTGCCAATATCTTCAATGTGTGCTTTGTGGTATAGCCCGAGATGCCGGCATGGGTATAAGATATGATGGCAACAAACGGGGTAACTATAACCATTTTCATTAATAGCGCAGGGGTGCTTTAGGGAGAATCCTTCGAGAACAAAATGGATAATGACAAGGGTATGGTTGATGATGATTTGGCTAAAGAAAAAGTTGGAAAGAAATGATGATATGTGAATGGTTGAGGGTATTTTTGGGTTAACTGTCAGGATAGACACACCATGCATAAATGAAACTACTTTCAAATAGCGAAATCGTAAATCACAAAACTGAAATTTCAAAAGCTTTTGAATTCGCAGAAGAAATAACTATTTGCACTGCATTTCTTAAATACTCAGGTCTTAAAAGCATACTGGAAAAAATAAACCAAAAAGAGTTTAAAACCATATTTTTTGTTGGCACTAATTTTTATCAAACAGAACCAAGTGCATTAAAGCAATTGTTTAATGACGGACACACAATTTTTCTTAACAGAGATAAATCTCCAACCTTTCATCCTAAAATATTTTTCTTTAGAACCCTAAATAAAATAAAAATCTTTATTGGCTCTGCGAATTTGACAAGTGGTGGTTTAGAAACAAATATTGAAACATCCATTGTATGCGATTCAACAACAGATTCTCAACTTCATAAAGATTTAATGGAACAACTTACCTTATTTAGAGTTAAATCAAAAAGAATTGAATTACTTGAAACAATTTTAGATTACGAAAACAGATACAATTTATACAAACAAAAACATCAAATTGCAGACATAGAATTTGAAAAAGAAGAACAAATAATTATTGAAAGCGAAAGAAAAAGAGAAGAAGAACGTCTACGGAAAATCGAAAAAGAAAATCTAAAAACTAAACAATCAAGTAATACTTCTGACAAATCAAAAGACAGGTTTGCAATAAGTGACCAGTATAGAGAAACTTGGTCGATTTATTTTGAAGAATTTAAGCAATTCAAAGCTGAGAATAATAAAAATACCATAATTCCCAAAGGGCATAAACTATATAATTGGTATAAGAGACAGAGAGAACTATATGGACATCTTGACGAAAATGGAAACAGAGCAATCCCACCCGAACACTTAGTGCTTTTGAATAGTGAAAACTTTTTTTGGGGAAACCCTAATGAAATTCAATGGATGTTAAAATGGGAAAATAATTTAAAACTAGCTGTTGAATACAGTGAACTAAAAAAGCAGCCATTTACTTGGGTTTATAGAGAAAAGAATAATCCGAAATTCAAATATAAGAGACAATCCCAATGGTGTAATGACCAAAGGATGAGACTTAATGGAGAACCTACCAAAAGAAAAATAACGCAATACTAAATAAAACGACTTGACGAAGTTAAATTTCTTAAAGCATCAGATGAAGTAATGCGACAAGTAAATGAAGTAACCATATTGGAGAGATTGATACAAATTGAAACATATAAAAAAGAAAGGTTAGCGATAGGGAATAGAAAATGGCTGCCATCTCAAACTGATAAAAATCCTATTATTGCCGATTTAGGAAATTGGCTAAACGATAAAATAGAATCAATAAAAGAAGAAAAAAATGATAAAACTCAAAGAAAAATAACAAATGAAATAGAAGAACAATTAGTTGAT
>JANMZN010000098.1:0-9457 GCA_031383285.1 Segetibacter sp. | reverse complement strand
AAAACGTAAATTTGATAAACCAGTATTGGTAAATGTAGATGCAGATGATGTTTGGAGAATGGGATTTTTGACTCAGCACAATAGCGGAAAATTGCAATTGGAAGATCATGTGGTTGTTTATGTACCCCACTCTTATGCAGTGAGTGGTATCGTGTATGTAGTACCTAAACACAAGGTTAAAATTTTAAACAATATATCTTCCGTGGATGCAATGAAGTTTGCAGTAAGCGGTGGAGTAGCAGAAATTACCTGATGAAAAAAGTATTAATGTTTTCACTCCTTTGTATGATTAGTTTAAAAAGTTTCTGTTGGGGTTTTTTCGGACACCAGCGCATTAATTATTTTGCGGTGTTTCTGCTTCCTCCCGAGATGATGGCTTTCTTTAAACCCAATATCCAGTTTATAACAGATCACGCCATTGACCCGGATAAAAGAAGGTATGCTGTAAAGGATGAAGCACCCAAACACTATATTGATATTGATAATTATGGCAAGTATCCTTATCCCGACCTTCCCAGAAATTATGACGATGCAGTTAAGAAATTTGGCAAAGACTCTGTAATTGAGAATGGCATTGTTCCTTGGTGGATACAAACCATGCAACAGCGGTTAACCTATGCTTTTAAAGAACGAAATCAGGCAAAAATTTTGAAGTATGCCGCTGAATTGGGGCATTATATTGCAGACTCTCATGTGCCATTGCATGCTAGTTCTAACCACGATGGGCAAAATTCTAATCAGAAAGGCATTCACGGTTTTTGGGAGAGCAGAGTTCCTGAATTGCTTGCCGACAAAGAATTTGATTTTATGATTGGCAAAGCAAGTTACATCAAAGACATTCCCGGATATGTGTGGAAACGTGTACTTGAAAGCGGTGCTGCATCCGATACTGTATTACAGTTTGAAGCCACATTAACCAAATCAATGCCCGGCGATAAAAAATATGCTTTTGAAGAAAGAAGTGGCAAAGTAATCAAGCAATATTCAGCCGAGTTTACCATTGCTTATAACAATATGATGAATGGAATGGTCGAAAGAAGAATGCGCCTTTCTATTGCCTCCGTTGCCAGCTTTTGGTACACAGCATGGATCAATGCCGGTCAGCCTGATCTTAAAAATATTACCATGACAGCGTTTTCAGAAGAAGATATGTCAGAGTTCGAATCCCTCAACAGTGCATGGAAGTCTAACAGCATCAAAGGCCGTCAACACGAATAAATATTCTACTTCACCTGCGCAATAATATCTGCAACAGCCTGCCAGCCTTGCTTAGCAATTTGCTCTGTTGGTTGAACGGCAGGCGCCAGATCGAACTGAGCATTTAAAATGGCGGATGTATGGGCATAATGTTCATCGGGATGATAGATGAACAAGCAGCTTCCTCCTTTGATTGTATTAATGATTTTCTTGCTGATTTCCTGTGGCACAGCAGGGCATCCGTAACTCTTACCCATTCTTCCCTTTTCATTCATGGTATGCTCATTCACAAATTTTGACCCGTGCAATACAATACTTCTTGCAGCTACATTGTTATTGATGCCTCGTTCCATTCCGGCTAACTTTAAGCTATAGCCGGCTATTCCGCTATATGTAGTACCTGTTACTAAAAATCCCAAAGAGCTTTTATTTGAATTATCGAGGTTTGAAAAACTGGTAGCAAATTCATCACCACTGTTTTTGCCATGCGAAACATAGGTATGGTACAACAGCCTGCTATTCTCTAGATCTATCACATACAACCGTTTATTATTAATGCTTTGGCTGTAATCGCAAATGGTTAAAAGATCCTTTTTGCGTAGCTGTCCTTTGCTTTTTAGGTATTGAAATCCTTTGTAGGCATTAAAAAATACATCTCTTTCCAATCCATAATCTCCAAGACTGATGAGTGAATAAATAGAATCTGCAATTCGCTTAATGACAGGCGCATTTGTAGAATTATTAAACATCGAAGGCCTGTTTTTATCATCAGAAGTCCATTTGCCTTCTTTTGCAAAAGCATGCGTACTTAATAATATCAATATAAAAAACATAGCCTTCCCGGTCATCTTGATTATTGCTGGCATATTTACTTAAAACTAAAGATTGGATTAAAATATTTTCCACTTTAATACGCCTAAAGCTGAAAAATATTGTCAGGATGGCAAGTTAATTTACTTGAGATGGTTTGAAATTAAATTATTTTAAGGACACAATAAACTAGGCTTCTTCTAATTGATTTTCAGCAGGTTTCCTTTTTTCAACAAATTCGTTCAGGTATATTTTAACAAGTAAAATAAACATGGATATAAGGATGGGCCCAAAAATAAGGCCTATAAATCCGAAAATATTGATGCCGATAACTACTCCAAAAACGGTAATCATCGGGTGGATATCTCCCATTTTTCGTTGTAGCATAAATCGAAAAACATTATCAACCGTTCCAATAATTAGAATGCCATAAAGTAATACAACGATTGCTTTCCAGTCCTGATGGTTTACATAGAGTACAATCGCTAAAGGTATATAGGCAAGTGCCGATCCTACAAAAGGCAACATGGAAGCAATACAGGTAAATATGAACCAAAACCAAACATCGTTTACACCTAGAATGAGATAACAAAGCAACCCCACGAACCCTTGCAATACTGCTACCAAAGGCATACCCAATGCATTTGAAATCACAAGGCTCTTCATTTCTTTACCTACAACTGCCACATTTTTTTCCTTTAGCGGAATGAAATCATACATCCATGCTTCCATTTCTTTTCTGCTAACTAGCATAAAGTATAAAATAAAATACATGATAAGAATAGATGTTATGGAATTGAAGGTAGATTTTACAAATCCAGTCAAAAAAGAAGTGCCGGACGATTTTAGATTGGTAAGATTTTGAGCCGTCAAAAGCTTCACTTTAAATTTTTCTTCAATGCTCTGTACCAATGTTGTAATGGAATGAACAATTTGATTGCTATGACTAATGGCATCACCAATTCTAGTTGATAAAATATTTACAGACAATCCTATAGGAACAATCACCACTAAAAAAGATATAACCAGTATAAGCGTTGCTGCAAGGCTTTTTTTCCACTTCTTTTTTTCCACCAAATAGGTCATGCTTTTTTGTGACAGCATATAAAATGTAATAGCTCCCAAAAAAGCCGGAAGAAACTGCGCCATTTGCAAAAACAAAAACACACCAAGGAATGCTAATAAAAAATAAAAAGTAAGTTGTTTGATCCTATAATTGAAACTCATTGTTGTTTTAAACATTGATTATTTTTTGAATGATCTGTTATTGTTATGAAAATTACCATTATTATTTCCCAATCAAAACCAACCCCGCCGTTTAAAAATAACCAGCATGATTATCGGTATAACCAGCATTATTCCTACGGTTATATAAAAACCCCAATATTGATGAGCAATTGGAATGACTTCAAAATTCATTCCGAATATACCTCCTATAACCGTGCCCGGGGCTAACAGGCAGGTAACCATTGCCATTACTTTCATCACCTCGTTCATCTTCAGGTTTACCTGACTAATGTACAAGTCTTGCAGATTGCTTAGTATATCCCTATAGTTTTCGGCAGCATCATTGGCTTGCATGATGTGATCATAAACATCTTTGAAATACTTATCGTTGTTGGGGTCCAACAGTGGACTCTCACTTCTTATCAGTCCGTTGATGATGTCCCTTACAGGCACTACATTTCGTTTCAGCACAATCATTTCTTTTCTCAGTGCATTCAATTGGGCAAGCGGCCGCTTGTTTCTTGCTCTTATTATTTCTTCTTCCAGCATTTCTATCCGTTCTCCCAGCTTGTCCATCACTTCAAAATAATGATCCACTATCATATCCAACAAACTGTAGCAAAGGTAGTCAGCACCCCGCTGCCTTATTTTGCTGCTGTTGAGCTTTAGTTTTTCCCGAATAATATTGAACACATCCCGATGTTCATCTTCCTGAAAAGTAATGACGTAATTTTCGCCAAAGGCAATACTCACCTGCTCTTGTTCTACCGATCCATATTGCTCATTAAAGTAAAGCATATTAAGCAGACAAAAAAGTATGCCATCTATGTCATCCATCTTTGGTCGTTGGCCTGTGCTTAAAATATCCTCTACCAATAGGTTGTGGATTCCATAATGCGCTGCAATCTGTTCTACATCATTTTTGCAAATGCCTTCTATGTTGATCCAGGTAATTTTTGTATCATCTCTAAAACGCAAGGTCTCCCGTATTTTCCCTAGGGAATTTTCCTCCAACATTTGCCCATTATAATTGTACACTTCTATCACTACTTTCTCCGCATCCTTTCTTACCTCTTGAATAGCAGGGTTGTATGTAAAAATCTCCTTCGTTCTGCCCGTTTTCAAAAATGGGTCAATTAGTTGTTTCAGGTATTTTTGAGGCTGCATGAAAATAAAGATAAGGCAACCATTAATAGGAAAGCCAGCTTAAATCGTTTTTATTTCATTCACTAAAGCTGCTTTGCAATTGAATTTTGGGTTCAATCCCTGTTTCAAATTACGCTTGATATATACAATATTTTTTAGGGCAACGATCTCGCTATGTTTGAATATTATTTGAACAACAAACAAAAAAACCATTCCTTAGACCAATTTGTTATTATTAGACCACTTCTCCAAACAAAAAAAGCCCCCAAAGGAGCTTTCTATAATTGCTTAAAATCATTAATTTTTGAGCTGCTATTAATCAAGCAGCACTAATAAATTTCGAATGTATAATTTTATCTATAGGGCAATTTGATTTTCTGAAACCATTCTACGCATGTTGATCAAACCATAGCGCATTCTTCCTAGTGCAGTATTAATACTACAGTTGGTCATTTCTGCTATTTCCTTAAAGCTAAGGTCGGCATAGTGGCGTAGTACAATTACTTCCCGCTGCTCCGAGGGCAAAGCATCCAGCATCAACCTTACTTTATCATGGCTTTGGGTTTTCATCAATCGGTCATCGGCACCCTTTTCACACACATTGAGCACTTCAAAAATGTCATGATCATCACTAGTTTTAATGGCAGGTCCTCTTTTTACTCTTCTAAAATGATCTACACAAAGGTTATGAGCTATTCTCATCGCCCATGGCAAAAACTTGCCTTCTTCCGTATAACGGTCGTTGCGTACGGTGTCAATTACTTTTATAAATACTTCCTGAAAAATGTCTTCAGCTAGGTATTTGTCTTTTACCATAAATACAATGGTAGAAAACATCTTGTCTTTGTAGCGGCTGATTAAAACTTCTAGGGCTTTGTTGTTTCCGTTTTGGAATGCATGGACTAATTGATTGTCCGTAGCTTGGGTAAGCGGTTTCATAATAATTGGATTTTATTGGATTTTAGGATATTTGTTTTGTTACTGTTCTGCGGTATTTTGCAAATCGGTAACATAATGTAAAAGACGTACAGAATAGAACAAATGTGTGATTGCCGGAGCCAAAATGATAACCCAATGAGACACTGTTCTATTTTCATTAACAATTAAACCAAAAGCAAAATTTAAAAAAAAGTCATAAATAATTTGAAAATTAATATCTTACAATTTTATTTATAAATTGTTCCCATTTTGAAACGGGTAAAAATTATGTGACCATCAGCCGATGCTCCAAACCTCAACCCCAAACGAACCAACTAGAAATGAATAACGACAAATGAGAAACGAGCAACGACAAACGAGCCAACGAGAAACGAGAAACGAGCAACGACAAACGAGCCAACGAGCCAACGAGAAACGAGCCAACAAGCGGACCTCAAATCTTATAACCTCACCCCAGCTAACTAAAAACGAGCAACACCCAACATGCCAATCGCTCTAGCGAAAAGAACACCAGTTATTGCAAAAGGGACATTATCCGGTTGGGTTCCTGGCTTCAGCCCCGGAATGCTGAAAATTGCGCAGCTTTTTTCAGCAATAAGCGGATAGAGTCCCGTTGCAATAACGAAGCCCCGCGGCTTGAGCAAAAAATAATTTGCTAATGTGCCAATGAGATAATGAGAAAATGAGAAAAATGTGACAATGAGAAAATGAGAAAAATGTGACAATGAGAAAATGTGATAGTGAGCAAATGATGCCACCCCCCCCCAAATGCTCCTACAAAAAAGAACACCAGTTATTGCAAAAGGGACATTATCCGGTTGGGTTCCGGGCTTAAGCCCCGGAATGTTGAAAATTGCGTAGCTTTTTTCAGCAACAAGCGGATAGAGTCCCGTTGCAATAACGAAGCCCCGCGGCTTGAGCAAAAAAAATTTGCTAATATGCTAATATGCTAATATGCTAATGTGCTAATGTGAAAAGTGAAATCCAACCTCCAACATCAAACAAGCAACAAGCAACGTGCTAACGAGAAACGAGCAACGAGAAACGAGCCAAAAAGCGGACACCAAATCCCAAACTTCATCCATCCTTCATTACTTTTGCATGCTATGGCTAATAAAGCAGCAGTGAGTGTAAAGGATAAGAAGAAAGCAACAGTCACTAAGAACGATAATATCCTTGTAAAAGGAGCCCGGGTTCACAACCTGAAAAATATTACCGTAGAATTTCCACGAAACCAGCTCATTGTTGTGACAGGCGTATCAGGGTCTGGAAAATCATCGCTTACCATAGATACCTTATTTGCAGAAGGTCAACGCCGGTATGCAGAAAGCTTGAGTGCCTATGCCCGCCAATTTATGGCCCGGATGAACAAGCCGGATGTTGATTTTATAAAAGGGTTGTGTCCAGCAATCGCAATTGAACAGAAAGTCAGCACCCGTACCCCTCGTAGTACGGTTGGTAGCATGACCGAAATATTTGATTATTTGCGTCTCCTTTTTGCACGGGCCGGACATACCATATCGCCCACAAGCGGCAGAGAAGTAAAAAAAGACGACGTAAAAGATGTAATAGAATCCATTCAGCAATTACCGGCTGATACCAAAGTACACATGCTTGCAAATTTTAAGCAACATGCCAACCGTGATTTAAAAGAAGAACTCAATATTCTGCTTCAGAAAGGTTTTAGCAGGGTAGTAGCAGCCCCAAAATCAGACCGGCAGGTAGCCTCCGCAAAAAAAGAACAAAACAAAGCTGCCATACCATTAAATATTTTAAGAATTGAAGATTTATTGGAGGATGAAAAATTATTATCAGAATTCAACAAGGAAATCAGCAATAAGCGTAACCTTTCTTCTCCAACCTTGGGGGACGGTGCCTTCATCCTCATTGACCGCATTGTAAAAAAAGACTTTGATGAAGACGATATCCATCGCCTGAGCGATAGCATCGGAACCGCTTTTTATGAAGGCGAAGGTGAAATGTATCTGGATGCCGATGGTGCCGTTTCACACTTCAGCAATAAGTTTGAGCTCGATGGGATCCAGTTCGAAGAACCTGCCCCCAATCTATTTTCCTTCAACAATCCTTTTGGCGCCTGCCCGGTTTGCGAAGGGTATGGTATGGTGTTGGGCATAGACCCGGAATTGGTCATCCCCGACAAAAGGCTCAGTTTATACGAAGGGGCAGTGGCCCCATGGAAAGGTGAAAAGATGGGCCTTTGGAAAGAAAGTTTCATTCGTGCAGCCAAAAACTTTGGTTTTCCAGTTCATACACCTATGGCGGATCTGACCAAAGAACAGTACGAAGTATTGTGGACCGGCAATCAATATGTAGATGGAATTAATGATTTCTTTAAAGAAGTAGAACAAAACCTGTACAAAGTTCAATACAGGGTCATGCTGAGCCGCTACCGTGGTAAAACGCTTTGTCACGAATGCAAAGGCTATCGATTAAGGAAAGAAGCATTGTATGTAAAAGTGGGCGGCTTACACATTGGTCAGGTATGCGAAATGCCGGTACAGGACTTATATAACTGGTTCACCCAATTACAGTTAAGTGACTATGACCGGCAGATTGCCAAGAGAATTTTACTGGAAGTAAACAACCGCCTCAAAACCTTGCTCGATGTTGGATTGGGTTATCTCACCCTTAACCGCTTAGCCAATTCACTCAGCGGAGGAGAAAGCCAACGCATTCAATTGACCCGAAGCCTTGGCAGTAACCTGACCAACTCGTTATATATATTAGATGAACCTTCCATCGGGCTGCATAGCCGCGATACCGAACGCCTCATTAAAGTATTAAAAGAACTCCGAGACCTGGGCAATACGGTTGTAGTGGTAGAACACGATGAAATGATGATGCGCCAGGCCGATCATATTATAGATATGGGTCCGTTAGCTAGTCATTTGGGGGGCGAAGTAATAGCCGAAGGCAATTACGATGAAATTATTGTAAACCCCAAAAGCCTGACCGGCAATTACCTGAAAGGCGAACTAAAGATAGAACCGCCTCAACACATACGGAAATGGAAGCGTAGTATAACCGTAGAAAATGCTCGGCACAACAACCTCAAAAATGTTTCTGTAAAATTTCCGCTCGATGTTTTTTGTGTAGTGAGCGGCGTAAGCGGTAGCGGAAAAACAACCCTTGTTAAACAGGTATTGTATCCGGCACTACAAAAAATAAAAGGGGAATTTGCAGACAAAGTAGGTTTCCACAAAGCCATAACAGGCGACGTTGATCACATTTCGCAGATAGAAATGATTGACCAAAACCCGATCGGAAAATCGAGCCGAAGCAATCCTGTAACTTATATAAAGGCTTGGGACGAAATCAGGGATCTGTATGCCAGGCAGCCATTGGCTAAAATGAGAGGCTTTCAACCTAAGCATTATTCATTTAATGTTGATGGTGGTCGCTGCGATGCCTGCAAAGGAGAGGGCGAACAGGTAGTAGAAATGCAGTTTTTGGCTGATGTACACCTCGTTTGCGATGTTTGCAATGGCAAACGGTTCAAAGAAGAAGTGCTGGAAGTGACCTTCAAAGGAAAAAATATCCACGATGTGCTCCAAATGAGCGTGGACGAAGCCATTGATTTTTTTACTGACTCATCTACCAAAACAAAAGGGGCTGCTACCTCCAAAGAAGTCGGAGCAGGGGTTTCAAAATCCATACAACCATTGCAGGACGTAGGGCTTGGCTATATAAAACTAGGTCAAAGCAGCGACACACTGAGCGGAGGTGAAGCGCAGCGGGTAAAACTAGCCAGTTTTCTCGGCAAGGGAAAAGGTGCAGGACATATCCTATTCATTTTTGATGAACCAACCACAGGCCTTCACTTTCACGACATCAAAAAACTCCTCACTTCCTTCAATGCCCTCATAGACCAGGGACATTCTATATTAGTCATAGAACACAATACTGATGTCATCCGCAGTGCCGATTGGGTCATAGACCTTGGTCCCGAAGCCGGCGACAAAGGAGGCCACCTCGTATATGCAGGCCCTCCGGCTGGGTTAAAAAATGTCAAAGAAAGTTATACAGGAAAGTTCATGTAAAAAATGTGCTAATAAGCCAATAAGAAAATGTGAAAATGAGCCAATGTGAAAATGAGCCAATGTGAAAATGAGAAAAT